>CAYNDU010000046.1:0-17202 GCA_964395615.1 uncultured Pirellulaceae bacterium
GCACTGAGCAGCGCGCTTTTCTTCAGCGAATAGTACGCGGCCTGATGGTTTACCGTGAAGCGGTTGTTTTCCATAGCTCAGACGCACTCTCGGTGACGAGCTCGTCACCGCGCAGCGGTTGCAATTCATCGTCTCCAACTCGAGCGGCGGCGCAGTGCCGAGCGGCACGTCTTTGTTAAAAGTCTATGATGCGATTCAGCGCTTCTCGGACGATACACGTTGACGCGCGTGCCGGTAACCATCCATTGCCAGCCACGCAAACCAGGGAGCAAATTCGATCCACGTGACGACGAAATCGAAGAAGGTGGTACCGGCATAGCCGGTGCCCAGCAGGTGCGTTTCCGACCAGTGGTAACTAAACCAGAACCGCAGGTAGTAGATGAAAACGATCCCACTGACGAATAGCCAAACGCGCATCCGTCCGGTCGGCAGAAATGGCAGAAAAGGGAGTACCCAGGTCCAGTACCAGGGGTTCTGAGTTGGGCAGAGTAACCAGAACCAGGCCAACGTAAGAAAGGCCGACTGGGCTAGCCTCGCACCGTGCGGAGTTCGCGCCGCTTGCCAGGCGAACCATGTGGCCAGAACCAGGAAGACCGCAAGAGTAAGGACTCGGGCTGCAAGGAACGGCGCATTGCGCGCCGACACGCCAAAGCAGGTCGACACGATCCCCGTGAGGTTGTTCCGTACGGACAGGGGGACAACGCAAAACCAGGGGGTCTGTTCGTTCGCCGAGAGTGAGTCCGGCTTCATATTCTCGACCAGGATCAAGAACAAAAAGTCATTCATCTCCCAACGACTCAGAAACGTGGCGATCCCCAATCTCGGATCGACCGGGTGAAAGTCTGAATCGGTGACAGGCCCGTCGGTGGGCATCGTATTCGCCAGCGCCGGCGTTGGCGCGTCGTTCCTGGTCGGAACCGGTTGACGCTCAGCCATCATTGGGCGCAAGACGACAAGAACCGTTACACTGAATAGGAGAACGGGTAGAGGTATCCATCGCCAACCAATGCGCACGGCACAGACGGCAAACAGCAAGGGTGCCAGGACAACCGGGTACAGTTTCGCGCCGACCGCGAGCGCCAAGACCACCGCCACGCCCAAGCTCAAGACGACCGGAATCACCGAGGCGTTTCGTTGGGAACGGTGAGCAGCCGTTGGCAACCGTTTCAATACGAGGGCAGCCAAATACACCGAGAGAGTTGCCAAGAAGACCGCGATGGAATCGAGGTGCCCGCTATTGGCGACTTCTTTCAGCAGGAGGGGGCACCATGCATAAACGATGCAAAGACTCATCGGGCGACCCGCTACCCGCAATAGGCCGATCACCACGGCGAGCGTCGCCAGGTCGAACGCGATGAACCAGGCCTTGGCGACAAGGAGACGCCCGAACACCGGCGCGCGGTCGGGCGTGGTGTAGGCGATCGCCGCGAAGACCCACTGACTGACCGGCGGGTAGACGGTCGGCAGGTGGGCAAAGTGCACTCGATCCAGGATGTCGTCTAACGGTGGTGTCCGTTCACGCAGTGCGACGAGTCTCGTCAGGTCTCCGTTGACAGTGGGACGTGACCGAGCTTCACGAACCTGACGTGGACTGAATCGGTACGGGCTGACGCCCGCCTTGCTGACGGCCCCATCCCATAGATAGCGATAGATGTCAATCTCCTGAATAGGGACCGACAGCCAGAGCGTAATGCGAAAGACGACGGCAGGGACGAGAATCAACAGCAGTAGTTCGCGGCCTTTTGGTGCGCGGCGGGCCGACCGAATGGCCAGGAGATGCAGCAGGAAAGTGGCGGCAAAGAGAGCCAACACCAGGACAATCGGGCGTTGCGTCGACGAACTTCCGACGTCAAATCTCCAGCTTAAAAAGGAAATGGTTGCGTAGATTCCCGACGAGACGATGGCCAACACGGCCAATAATCGCAAGCTGCGCGACGTAGCCTTGCGCTGCTCCACGTTTTCTCGTCCCGTCATGGGCGGACACCTTTGCACTCGACGAACGGTCGTTCGATGGCTACTGATTCGGGATGGATCCTGATCCAAAGCCGGCGCCGCCTGGTTCGGCCGACGTAGCGCCGTCGGAATCGGACTGTTGCGAGTTGAGTGACCAATTATACTTCGAGAATACGACCGGAAGCATACCGGCAGCGGCGTCCTGGACTGCCTGTTTGAGAACGGGATCGCGTACGCGTTCGGCCAACCAAGGCAAATACCCTCCAACAGTCTCCCAGTCTTTGCCATACCAATCGAGCAGCGGGCTGAGTGTCAGCGCATGAGTGGAGGAATCAAGACGGCAGTACTTGGAATTGTTGGCAAACTGAATGCTCTGATCTTCCAGTTGCCTGAAAATGCGCTTGCCGACATAGGCCTCGGCCCGGATCGCCGGGCAGCTGCGAGCGGCGCACACCAGTGCCACGTGGACGCGAGGTTCTTGGAATTGCTCTCTGATCAATGTGTGCTCGATGTGGTTGAGACTCATGGTTCGACCCGCAAAGATGTGCTCCTCGACAGCGAAAAAATCGGTTCCGTCCCGTTGATAACTCATTACCGAGTCCCTGATCTTGTGGGTGATGACTCCGTCCATCACGAAGGCGTTGTAAGCATTGCAGAGGAGAGCGAGCTTATCGGCCGACGTCGCCAGCTTTTCCGGAACGGCCTCGGATAATTCGAGCAGGTAAGTGCGAAACAGGTGATCTCGAGCCAAGCCGTCATAGTCTACAAGGCCATCCGCTACGTAGGTCTTCAACAAGTAGTCCCATAACGCATGGTCCACACCCGACACATCAGGTTGGGGCGTCGGCTTGGTCGTTACAGCTACCTGATGAAAGGCTTTGGCGGCCACGATCAGCGGAACAAGGAACGATACGATTGACACCCAAAACAACGGTCCGTAGTAACTTCGATTATTCGTCGACATGATCGTTGTCCCTATTCAGAGAGGGCTTGTCTTCAAGAACGGAGTGGGTCGTCTGAGAGTCCGCGCTACGCCGTGGTTGCACTAAGGGTCCATTGGCGGTTGCTGATGCGTTGGCGTGTGTCGAGGCGGTTCCCGGTAACGCTCCGAGGTGCAGGATCTCCATGGGGCACCGTACAACGCATTCGGCACATCCGACACAGGGTGAATCGACCAGCGTGACCGGCCTTCCCTGCATGGCACGACTCTTGATGTCGATCCCCATCTGGCAGAACTGATTGCATACATTGCAATCAATACACTTCCCTTTTTCGGGCGAGATCTTGAAGTTTGACCATCTGCCCCAGAAGTTCATCCAAAAGGCAAGTGGGCACCACATGCGGCACCAGATGCGCTGTCCGAGAAAGGGATAAAGGCCGATGGCGATCGCGCCCGATAAGGCCGTGCCTACCCAGACGTTGTAATAGTGTAGAGGACGAGAAAAACCTGAAAGATCGGCGATCGTGGCCAAACTGGCTAACAGTATGAAAAGAAAGCCGGCCCGCTCCCATCGACGCGGACGGTCACCCTTGGGGCCCCGGTGACGAAACCCGTTTCCGACCGTTTCGGCTAACGCGCCGCACGAACAGAAATAGGAGCAATAGATTTTTCCCCAGCGAATCGTGAGTAAGGGAATCACGATAAACGTCAAGAACACGGCCCATAAGACGCCGACAATGGCCACCGTTTGCCACCAGGCAGGATCTCCCGGTCCGACGGCTGGGGCCGACTGAAAGGCGCCCGTGTTGAGCGGCCAGGCGTTGATCGACTTTGAGATCAACGGCGTCCAAACGTTGCGGCCTAAGACAACGGCGAGCATGGTGGGAATTCCCCACCAGAGTGTCCATTGGGTGATGATAATCGTGAGATTCCGACGCCAAATGATCCCATGGCGAGCGCGATATGCCCAGAACAGGCCGAAGATCGTTATGGCCGCGAAGTAGAGCAAATAGTACATGCCGTACAGATTCGCAAAATACGTGGGCAACAACCGATAGAGCCAGGCGAATCCCGGAACATAGAACGGGCCGGGTCCTGCGAATCTCGCGTCGAGTGTGAAGAGGTTCGGCGCCACGAGTGCCAGTCCGTAGGTCAACGCCCCCAATGCCAAGGCCGTGTTCGCATGGCGTAGGGGAAACGGCGGTCGGAGACCTCGATTTGTCCGGTTCTTGTTGATGATCTTACCGGCCAACATTGCAAACCAGGCAGCCGGCAAGACAGATGTCGTGAGGAATTCGACAAAGCCCAGTATCTTGGTGCCGGACAAACGAGCCAGCCCGGGGAGGTAGATCCGGCCGGTTCCGGCAAACTCAGGCAGAAGAACGAAGTGCTTCGATACGAAGTAGATGAAGAAGCCGACGACCAGACCGATCAACGACATCACCACTCGCTTCTTCGTCCAAACACCATCCAATTCCAGGCCCATGTCCATGAGAAAATCGACAGGTGGCAAATTTCCGATCTGAACGATGACATGGTCATTCGCGATCGTTGTTTTTGCTCCCGTGATGTCGATGTCCACTTCCCGCTCGCGAATCTCGATGACATTGCTTTTGTACAGAACTGTCAGTTGTCCATCGCGTTCCGCTCGCTCGAGATTCCGTCGGTTTTCCTCCTTGGCACGGTAGAATTGTTCGCCTCGATACGACAGAGTCACGCGGTTGTGCCCGGTCAGCATCAAGGCGGTCTCGATGGCCGAGTTGCCGCCCCCCACGACGAGCACGTCTTTGTCGTGATAGTCCTCGGGCGTGTGAAAACGATACGTGACCTTTTCGGTAAGATCGGCGCCGGGGCAAGTGAGCCGCCGCGGATGACCCTGACGACCGATGGCGACCAGCACGTGGCGGGTTGGGAACGACCTCCCCGACTTCGTCTCGACAGAGAAACGGTGCTCGCCAAGCTTGCGCACTTGCTTGACCTCCGTTTCTTCCTTGATTGCCAGTTGTTCGTCGCGAGTCAACCGATCGAGCCGCGCAAGGAATTCGTCCTTGTCCAGGTCGGCATCCAATTCCAACTTGCTGGAGTTCGGCAGGAACCTGGGTTCTGCGTAGACGGTCTTTCCTGGCGGAAAACTGCGAATCGTACTGGCGATGCGGTTCCGTTCGAGTACGACATATTTCAGGCCCCGCTTCTTTGCTTCGAGGGCTGCCGACAGACCCGCCGGCCCGCCGCCGATGATGACCAAATCGAGGCGATCATCTTCCGCGTCCGTCTTCTTGAAAACACCACGGTCCACCATTTTGGTGATCACGTCCACGCCCTGATTGGCCGCCACCTTCACCAAGGGCAGACCGGTAACATCACCGATCACGTAAATACCGCTGACACTCGATTCGAAACGACTATTGACGATCGGCAAGATCTCTTGAGGGGGCACCGTCGCAAAATAACCGGCCGTTTTCGATTTCACCCGCACCTTGGTTGACGTCGACATCGAGTTTCCTTGGGCCTTTCAGGTCAGCCCTCTGAAGTGTTACGCGATTCGCTCGCACGTGTTCGACGATGTGACCACACAGCCGTTTCCGAAACACCGGGTCCGCAAACGTGCATCGGAAATGAGACTCCCGACGGGCTCGTTCCCCATAGGCGCGCGGTCCGACGCCGACACGCTGATCTCTACCCGATCGGCAGGCTCGTACCAGGCTCAATGGCTCGCCGACCCAATCACGCCATCATACTAACCACGTGGTTACCAATAGCGTTCGACATGGATCTGGCCTGGTGATCTGCGAGTGTGTTCTCGAAATCCTCCGACGGTCAGGATTTCTACCATGGTTTCAATCATTTCCGGATTCCCGCAAACGAAGATGTGCGTATCGGATGGAGTCGGAGCAAACCCCCAGACCTTCTCAATCGGATTCCGCGCCCAGACGTCCTGGATGTAACCGCTCTCTCCTTTCCAGGATACGGGTTCTTCCGCCGGCCGGCTGATGCTCGACAGGTAGGTGAAATTGGAGCACATGCGGTCAAGCGTTTCGAGTTCACTTCGATAGCCCAAATCCCAGGAATGCCGAGCGCCGTGGAGTACGGCAAACCGTCGAGCACCACCGCACGTCAGCTTTGATCGCACCATGCTGATGTACGGCGCCAACCCGGTGCCCGTTGAGATCAACACAACGTGTTGATCGTCGGGTACCTGGTCGAGCGTAAAGAGGCCGCTGAACTTGCGCCCAAGCCAAAGACGCCCGCCCGGTTCCAACGCAAACAGCCGCGGTGTCAGGACGCCTGATGGCACGAGCACGATGTAGAACTCGAGATACTCCCGATAGACACTGGACGAGGCCACCGAATAGGCCCGCTTTACGATCGCGTCACCCCCACGTGCGGGTTCCTCGTCCGGATCCGAGTTAGCACAGCGGCGAGCGCTCAACGGCAAACCCAACACGGAGAATTGACCCGGTTGGAATGCGCCGAATTCCCAGTCGTCGGGCGCCACGCGCAAGATCATCAATCCCGGCGAGACCTCCATCTTTTGCAGAACGACTGCGTTAAGAGCGGGATTCGAAGGAAGAATGGATAACGGCGATTCCAGCTCCGCCTGCGCATCTTCCGTGTGCTTGGCCTTCGTGGTTCTGTTCATTCTATCTTCCATGTGATCGAACGGTACTGATCGGTATGACGTCGAAGTTCACACTTCCTTACACTCCAAAGGGCAGAGTGATGGGCTACCTTCCACGAAAGGTCACTAGCTTCTGGCGAACCGGATCCCAAAGGTTGAGCCGCAAACAGGCTGGGACGTCGCGCAACGTAAGTGAAGTCACGAGCGGACGCTGTAATTCGGGTATCGATTTCATCGTCTCCGGCAGGCGGTAGAATGGGATCAACGCATTGAGATGATGAATGTGGTGAAAACCAATGTTGCCGGTGAACCAGTGCATCATCGGACTCAACGTCAGATAACTGGATGACTCGAGGGCACCGCGATAATGGGTCCACTCTTCGCGCGGCACAATGCGCATCCCCTCGAAATTGTGCTGAGCGAAGAAGAGATAGGCGCCCAGAGCAGATGCCACCATGTACGGCAGCAGGAAAACGAAGAATGTGGAATAGAACCCGAGCCACATCCACAACGTCACGATCAGAGCGCTCTGCAAGACCGGTGCCAGAAGCCCCTGCCAGTTCCTTAATGGGTGTTGAATGAATGGGATCATGCACAAATTGATCAGAAAAATCGTCACGCCGGCAAACAAAATTGTGACTGGATGACGGCTGACCCTGTACCCGAACCGACGCCACAGCGGTGCTCTCCTCCACATATCCGTCGTCATTAACGGGAACGATCCGATGTCGGACGTAAGCGAATGCGTGGCCCTGCTCTTCCCGCTAACCGGTTTTCCAACGTTGGCATGGTGGAAATTGTGTGTGTATCGCCAGTGATCGGGTGGAGTGAGCATCAATAGACCGTACGACCAAAAGAGGATCTTCGCAGCAAACGAGTCTCTCAGCAGCGCTCCGTGCATAAAATCGTGAAATAGAATAAATGCTCGAACCATAAGTAGTCCACCGACAACGGAGGCACTACAGCGAGCCGGCCACCACGGAAGTAGGGCAGCCAAAATGAGGACACCGATGAGAATCAAGAAGCTCGAGATGACAAGATACCAGCTCTTCAGACGAGATTCGACAGCAAACGGTCGAGTTGCTACCAGCAAATCTCTACCGGCGAGTTGCGGCCGGTCATTGCAGTCGGGCATGAGGGCAACCTCAATGAGACCTTGACGCATTTGCCGCTGATTGTAGCCCCGTCGGTCCGCCTGATCCACCCATGTTTTCGTGGCATGAGTTCCGGCTCGGGTCCAGAATGCCCATTCCAGAGATACGGCGCGCGATCCTCCAAAGCGATTCGGACCCGCTCCCGCCGGACCTTCCCGCGCCGGACCTTCCCGCGCCGGGGGCTAACGCATCTCGTTGAGTATCGTCCGCGTCAGTGAGCCCGGGACCCAGCAGCGTCTGCCATCGGCCAGCTCAATCCACTGCCATCCGGCGCGCTGCTCCAACAGGTGAAACTCCAGACCGTCGTGCAGAGGTTCTTCAAATGCCGAGTCATATGAGTAGGATGGGCCCTTGCGTCCGTAGACCTCGGCAGTAATCAAAACCCCTTGCGTCCCTGAATAGGTGCACGCCACTGCTGCTGAAACTGATGCTGTCAGGACGAGTAACAGAAACGCCGTCGACACCGAGAAACTGAATCGCGTGCGGAGCCGGGCATGGACGAGCAGTGACACCCAGAAAAGGAAGCTCACGCAAACCAAGAATGCCGAGATAGACCGCTGCGGCCAGTCTCGGATACCGAGAGACCGTGGTTGCTTGACGGCATCGATGGTCAGTGCTCGAGCCGTCTTGAGATTGGCTCGTAGCAACCTGTCAAATGGGCGGTAGATAATTGCCTGCCGATAGCACGCGATGGAACGGCCAACCTCTCCCGTCTTGAGCCAGGCGTTGCCGGCGTTGTACCAGGCCTCGCCAGGGAGCTGGTTTTGTCTTGCGGCGGCTTCGAATTCAAGGGCGGATTGCTTGAATAGAGATGCGGTCTGAGGCAGACCCGGTTCAGCTTGCATCGCCTGGCGAAACAGGTTCGTTGCCCGGCTCCAATCGGCGGTGGCGTAGGAGGAGAGGTTCAGCGCGGACAACGCGAAAAAGCACGGCAGTGCCCGGCGAAATAATCGGAACAGCCGTTTCGCGAGAGGATTTAATGCGGGGATCTCCGTCGTCGGCTGGTGCGTCGAAAAGTCAGCGGCGTCGGCGCGATGATGTACCGCGAGAACAAAGTCGATTTCCTCCTCGGTAATCCCCAGTTCCTTCAGGTGTTCGGCCGCATCTCCCGACGTCCACGCCTCACCCGAACGTGCAAATCCCGCCGCGAGAAAAACTCGAAACGATTCCCATTTCGTGCTAGTTCCTTCGGGGCAACGTCGCATCGTTCGATAGGCTCTAATGAGTCTCAGATAGACGGGATCTCCGGCTCGCCGGCGCAGGTCCAATACCCAAGGCAGCAAGCAAAGAAAGAGGACAGGGCCGACGAGCATCAGAACCACAAAGTGATCGGCCAGATATCCGACGACGGCATTCATGGCCCGAGCTGCCCGGCCCGGATCAGCATTGTGCCAAATTCCGGTCGAGCCGTCCGTCAACGTGGAGGCGGTCGGCAGTGTCTTGACGTCAAAATAATGACGGCCTTCATCGGGCAGAACGGTCAATGGGAGGGCCGGCGTGTTGATAAACCGGTATCGGGCGGTTGCCGTGTCAAACACCTCAAATCGCATGGACGGAACGGCCGCTACCCGAGTCGTCAGCGGTCGAATGCGTGCTCGAAAGCCGGTTCCGTCAGCATACCACTTACGTCCGTACTCGGGTGCCACGCGAAATCTGGCTCGAAGGCTCGGTTGAAGCGTCAACGGCGGCAAGTCCAGCATTCCATGCGGCGCATCCGTATGGACTCGCAATTCTAACTCAAGCACCTGCCCAACCACCACGCGATCGGTCGAGATGGAGACGTCGATCGAGGAGTTTGCAAACAGGCCGCTAAATGTCTCTGAGCGACCCTTCGACGGGAGCGGCAGGACGCGTATCGAAAACGGCTTGGAGACTGCCCGGACCCGATCATGCGAGTCAAGTGACGATAACGGCTCGAACAGCCCGTTATTGTAATAGGATGCGTACGGCGCGAAGGCCGTACCTCTACCCTGGAGCAGAGCGCAAGTTAGTTCAACTGCAGGAACGTCGGCAACTCCGGGGTCGGTGAAACGAAGATAAAAGGGGAACCGAATGGTGCCGAGGGCAGTCGCGTCATCTTCGGGAATCGCACGTCGCGCGATGACCCGCCTGCCGCCGAACGGGAGGCCAACCTGTTGGTTCTCTGGAGCCAGGCACCGGGGAACAACGACCTGTACATCGGAGCGGTTGAACAACGCAGGGACGCAGTCGAGTGATCGCACGCGATTGGCCGGCAAACGTGTTTCCCAACGGACGTCGACTCGAAGCGGCTCACCCGTGTAGACGGTCGTCTTTTCCGGGCGCATTTCGAAGACCATCGATTCTCGAGGCCGTTCAGCCGGCGCCGACAACGCAACGGCCAGAACTGTGAAGACCGCGGTAACAAGACGTATCACCAGTCCTTCTCTACTTTCTCTTGATTGCCCTTGGTCCGTTGCTGTTGGCGAAACTGTTGATTGCCCATTTCCTCTTGCAGGATATCCTCCACCGAGTAATTCGGGATCGGCAGCGGTAGCATGGATGCACCGCGGGCCATCTCGCCTCGGGTTGGCAACGAAGACGTGACGGCCCCCTCCGAGTCGCTCATTTCCGACAGATCCCATTCTTCTTCGTCTTCGCCCTGTTCACCGTCCGAATCACTGGCCTGGCTACTGGTCAACAGATCGAGGATCTGCTGAATTGTCGTAACGGCTTCCATCTGCTCTCCGCGAGCCAGGGTCCACGATTGCTCTTCCTCGAGCAATGAGGCGGCACTCGACTGATGGGACACGGCCGTCTTCATTAAGCGGCGATGTTGTTGCAGGACGCTTGACGGTGTTTGCGTACGTGAGTCGGCATTGGCTGGTAGGTCCTGATCGATCTGACGCATCAACTCGGCGATACCCACTCCATCGTCGTGTAGTAGTCTCTGTCGATCGGCAAAGGCCGGAGGTTCGGTCGGATCGACCACGCGATCCGTACCTGAAGGTCGTGTTGGTTTGGACGCTCGACGTCGCGTCGATCGACGGTCTCGTTGGTCACCAACTTCATTGCGCAGCACTGACTGCTGCCGATGGAGAGCCTGCAGGCGTCGAACGAGCTCTTCCATCTGTTGGCGCGACTGCCTGGCGCGATCTTCCTCCTCGGCCACCAGGCGTTTGAAATGATCGATCAAGCGGTACGTTGGATCAAGGCGTCTTCCGGCACGATGAAAACCGGGTTGCAAGCGGCATGCCGCGAGGAAACAGGTCTGGGCCCGGCCCACGATCATTAAGGCTTGGCGAGCTTCGGCAGCCGGCAGCTTTTTTGCCTGGGCCAGGAAGCACAAGCCCTCGTTATATCGCAGGCACGCAGATTCCGTCGGGGTCAGGGGGGCGGCGTATCGGTTCTGCGCCACCTGTTCGTAGAATTCCACTGCCTCCTCGTACGCCCCCTGTCGTTGAAGGTCCATTGCTTTCTCGAATGTGCCTGTCGTTGCGGAGTCGGCTGCGCGACTCGGCTGAATCATTGGTTCAATAACGCAGAGGATGATCACGAGCACGACCTTCGACGCGCGCATCGGCCAGAGTTCGGCGACGAGCAGCAAGATCATCGCAAGGGCCATCAGGGCGAATCCAGCTTCGCGATAAACAACATAAACGTCTTTGCCGTCGGCCGACGACACAGGTTTAAACCGCACAAAGTCAGCGTAAAGTGTCGCCAGGTCAAAAGGGCGGGTCCCTGCCTGAATAAAGGCGGCATCATCGGTCGCCGACGCTAACTCGTCGAGTCCCCGGCTGTTCAGACGCGTCGAGACCACTTGGTCGCGAAACTTGAGAAAATGAGATCGACCAGATTCGTCGACGATTGGGATTCGCGAGCCAGATTCGGAATCGCCCAGTCCGATAACCAGCAGGCCAAGATGTTTATCATTCAACAGGCCGGCGATACGGCGAATTTGAGGGTCATGTTCCTCGCCGTCCGTCAAAACGACCAGATCGTGCATCCCGGACCGCTTTGCACTGAGCACGTTGTCGACACTTTTTTCCACGGCCGAAAGTAGTGCAGTGCCGCCAAAATCGACGGCGCGAGGCGATGCCTGGTCCAACATATAGCGGAGAAAGTTATAGTCATACGTCAATGGACAGAGGATGTTCGCGCTGCCGGCATAAATGACCAACGCAACGCGTTCGTTGTGGAATGTCTCGAGCGAATCCAAAATGCCCGCCTTGGCGGCCTGCAGCCGAGATGGGTGGGCATCGCGAGCTAACATGCTCTGGGATACGTCTAATAGAAAGACCACGTCCCTTCCGTTCTTGGCGATCGCATGCCGCTGAGGACTATAACCCGGACGAGCCAGTGCCAAGAGCAGGAGAACAAGGGCCAGCAATCGACACCGGTCTCGCGTTTGATGTCGTATTTCCGGCATTGGGCCGGCCAGTTCGCTAACCACAAGTCCGCGGCGGTACCGGGCACGCCTGAGCAGAAACGCGGCCGGAACCACGAACGGCAATAGGGTGAGCGTCATCGGACTTTGGAAAACAAAGGAGCTCATGGCACCGTTCGCAGCCAGGTAGATTCCAGGAGAATTGCCGTCACCAGCAGCAGGAGGGCGATCGCCAGGGGTAGCCAATACCATTCCGCTTGCCGCACATAGGAGCGTGATACGATGCGCGATCGTTCCAGCTGGTCAATCTCAGTATAGACTGACAACAGTGAGTCATAATTGAAGGCCCTTCGAAACACGCCCCCCGTTTCGCGGCTGATGTGTTCGAGCACTCGCTCGGCGTCCGTCAATCGCTCGGCCTTCGTTTCTTCCTCGTTCGACGGATTCTCCGGCCGTTCACTGAGGCTGATCGAGTAGATCCGGCAGCCCCATTCGCGCGCCAGGCCCGCCGCCTCAACAGGCATGTGCTCGCCGGAATTGTTCTCACCATCCGTCAACAGGATAATCACTCGACTGGTAACTTCGCTTGCGAGCGATCGGAGTCGTCGGATTTCCGGATCGTCAAGTTGTTTCAGACGAGCCGCGGCGACCGCGATGGCATCGCCATAGGCCGTTCCATCCTCATTCGGCCGTTCCTGTATCTCAAGCTCCCGCACCAGCTGCAGCAACGCATCGTGGCCGAATGTGAGTGGGCTGCGCGTGTCCGCGTATCGGGCAAACGTGATGAGCCCCAGCAGGTCGCCGTGCCGGCCGGCCAGCCCCTTTCCATCCCCGCTAATAAACCGCTCGACGAGCTCCTTCGCCACTTCCATGCGAGTCTGGTCCTGGCCGTCTGGCAGTCGAATATTCATCCCCATGCTGCTCGATACGTCCACGAGAAGTTGGATCGCAATTCCCTCGGCGATCTGGGCCGTACGCGATTCACCGGCCTGAGGTCGCGCCAAGGCAATGACAACGAGGGTCAAACTAAGGACACGAAGCGTCGGTGGGACCCACAAGTAGCGCGCACGGCCACGACCGGCGTGGTCCCATAACCGCAACGATGGCACAGGGAGCCCCGGGCGGAATTTGCTTCCAAAGATAACGCTCGTGGCCGGCACAGGAAGGAGCAGCAGGACCCAGGGATACTCGAAACTCATGGCAAAAGCTCCTGCCGAAGACGAGCTGCGAGTGTGGATTCCGGGTGTTGCCTGCCGAAGATCGCCTGTTCCAGTTCCGTGATAAGCCCTTGTGACAACACGGATTCGTGTTCGACGAGCAGTGTGGTCAGCGTGTCCCGCGGAAAACAACCCGACTGCAGCTGCTCAATCGCCCGCATTGCGAGGCAAGGCACGGTATCCTCGGCCGTCGACGATCGTTGAGCGTCTCGTCGCGTCAGGCGATAGAATATCGCCAACAGCACCAATACTCCCAGTGTGAGCATGATCAGCAGCGGCACGACCCATGACGGGTCCTGTGGCGGTCTCGCACTCCCGGCCAGCTCGGCAGGATCATCGGAAAGGTCAGGCTGATCAAACGGCAGGACTTCCAACGCGAGGTTCGGTAGATCGACTACTCGCGTCCCGCTCCTGTCCGTCAAGTGCAACGTGAGATCGTCGATCGACACGCGGCCGGAAGCGACCGCCTGGAAATGTACCGACGCGCTTTGCCGGTAGCGGCCGTTAACATACTCCAACGGCCGATTCTCTAGCGCCACGCGGTGCAGCCGTGAATGTATCGGCGCTGTCCATTCGAAGCAGGCATAGTCAGACCGGTCTAACGTGACAAGCAACTGACACAAATCTCCCGGATGCACGTGGTCCGGAACGAACGCTACGGTGATGCCCTCGGGCAGGGACGCGCGTTCGGCTGCCGGAGAACGATCGTTCGCCAGGCCCAGCAGTAACAGGCCGATCAAAGACCACTGCATCGTGGTTCAGCCTCCCGTCTCATCTGCGATACGTCGTTGCCGGGCGTGCATGAAATCGGCCAGGGCCGAGACGCAGTCCTCTCCGACGCTGATTTCCATCAGGCTGATCCCGGCCTCGACCATTTGTTCCTGCAATTTCAGGTGGTAGCCGCCCTGGCTCGGGCGGCTGCTGCGAAGGTCAATCATTCGCAGTCGACCGGACTCCGCATCACGCATAGAGACCAGCTCTGCATGGGTCGTGTGCCGGCCGGGGTTAAGGATGTTCACCGCATTCATATCGTGACGCCCGGCCAATGCTCGCATTTCTTCCGCATAATCGTCGGCGAGAAAATCGGACAGGACGAATGCGATCGAGTGTTTGCGCGCCATCCGCCCGAACCGAGTCAAGACGTCCGTAAATCGCGTTTGTCGACGTGTTGGGCGAAATGTCAAGAGCGAATCGATGATTCGCAGCGCGTGGGAACGTCCCTTGCCGGGAGGGATCACCCGTTCGACACAGTCGGAGAATAGAGTCAGGCTGACACGGTCATGATTGCGAACCGCCGCCATGGCGAGAAGCGCGCAGAGTTCCGTTGCGGTTGATCGTTTGCCGCCGTTGGGTGTTTCCAACATCGACGCGGACAGATCGACCAGCAAGTAAAGAAACTGTTCCCTTTCCTCAATGCACCGCTTAACATGCGGCGTACCGGTCCGGGCCGTGATCTTCCATTCCATCGTCCTGACGTCGTCGCCCGGCTCGTAAGGCCGGACGTCCTCGAATTCGATTCCCTGGCCGCGGAAAACCGAGCGATACTCGCCGGCCAAAAGGTGTTCGACAGGCCGGCGACATTTGAGTTCCAGTCGTGACAGTTGGGCATCTGGATCGGGGATCATGGGCTGACAATCGGCACGGTCGAGAGGATCTGGTCAAGCAAATCATCTGAGTTCATTGATTCCGCCTCCGCTCGGTAAGATATGGCCAGCCGGTGCCGTAGAACGTCATGGGCGATGTCTTTGACGTCCTGCGGGACGGTGTAGTCACGCTGTTGCATGAGCGCATGCCCCCGAGCGGCCAATGACAGATAGATCGAAGCGCGAGGTGAGGCGCCAAATCGCAGGAACCGATCAATGTTGAGCCCATACCGAGTCGGATTTCGAGTGCAATCCACCAGCCGCACAATGTAGTGCTCAATCTTCTCGTCCAGGAAGATCGATTCTAATACCCCCCGCATCCCGACCAATTCATCGAGTGTCAGGACCGGTTGAATGTCAAGCTCCACCTCCGTAGTCGCCATGCGGCGCATAATCTCCAATTCGTCGCTGGTCGACGGGTAACCAATTTTGAGCTTGAACATGAAACGGTCGACCTGAGCCTCCGGCAGCTGGTACGTGCCGTCCTGTTCGATCGGGTTTTGCGTGGCGAGGACCAGAAATGGTTTTGGAAGACGGTAGGACTTTTTTCCGAGCGTCACCTGGTTTTCCTGCATGGCTTCGAGCAGAGCCGACTGGACCTTGGCCGGAGCGCGGTTGATCTCGTCGGCCAGCAGTAAATTGGCAAAAACGGGACCCTTTTCCGGACTGAACGTGTGGTCTCTCGGGTCATAAACGAGTGTTCCGGTCAGGTCGCCCGGTAACAGATCGGGAGTGAATTGGATCCGGCTGAATGTCGCCCGCACCGCCTTGGCCAGGCAATTGACCGTTAGCGTCTTGGCGATGCCGGGGACTCCCTCGAGCAGAACATGCCCGTTGCATAATAGCGCCAGAAGGAGCCGGTCTATGAGCGTTTGTTGCCCCACAACGAATCGGCTGATTTCGGCGCGGACTTGGTCGAATTTTGCGTGGCAATCGACGAGCGATGTGTTCATTAAGGGGGCCACTGCGAGTTGGCGCAGGTTTTATTAAGGCAATGCTGTTAAAATGACGGGCGACCGAGGAATCTACTGATTCTACCGTGACACGACCTGCGAGAAAACACTGCAGTGCCAGGCCATTCGGCGTTTTGATCGACCCCCATGCAGGGAGGCGACGTTGGCGCTGCCCAGTTCTGGCGATGCTCCGCGGGCGTGACGCCGCGACAAGGAGATCTTAACACGACGGTCGCTCAGAACGCATGGGGCGCGAAGGGCAGCCCAGCGCGAAGGGGCGGAAATTCCATGTTGGGTGACGTGTTCATTGTTCCTTCCTGTTCCCGGACGAGATCAGAGCCTGGAATCACTTTGTTGCCCGGCGACGGCCTCTTCTGCTACGGTAGGGGCGTCGGCCGTCGGCGGCCGTTTTGCTACGCCCGACCGGTCCTGCACATCGGGGATACCGGCAACCATTCCGTCTCTCCACCTTGTCGGCCGGACGTACACACACAATCGGTCGTCTCAGCGGAAGCAACGTCCTGACAATCAGATCGGCTCTCAAATGACAACGCTGCTTATCTTCGGCGGATTGCCCGGAACGGGAAAAACGACGCTATCCCAGATGCTTGCAAAGCGTCTTCATGCGGTCTACTTGCGGATCGACACCATCGAACAGGCTTTGAGAGACCTGTGTGGCGTGCCCGTCGAGGGGCAGGGATACCGTTTGGCTTACCGTATCGCGGCCGACAATCTCCGTCTCCGACGAAACGTCGTAGCGGATTCATGTAATCCACTTGAATTGACACGCCGTGAATGGGAGCAGGTCGCCGAAGAGAATCAGTCATCCTTTGTGAACATCGAAGTCGTTTGCTCGGACCCCGACGAACACCGCCGCCGCGTGGAAACTCGATTGCCTGATGTTGTCGGTTTGAAATTACCGACATGGAGTGATGTCGTGAATCGAGAATACCATGACTGGTACGGGAATCGGATTGTCGTAGATACCGCAGAGTGCTCGGCACGTAATGCGTTTGAAGTCTTGTTGGCTGAATTCGAGTCCTGGCGGGCGGGGCAGGCCCAGACACCCTGAATTGCAACTGATGATTGCCGTTCGCTCGCGACCATTCTGAACACGAACACAACCGCGGTGCCGGCGATCGCCTGTCAAACGGGAACCAGGATCGACGTACGTGATCGGGATCGAGTTGGGTTCAGCTTGCGAGGGTCGCGCGCGTGTCATACGATGGTGTTGTCTGGTCCTAACGCGATCGCCAGGACGTCGATGTCGAGTGAGGAGAATACCGATGGATTCCGATGCGATTTGTTTCGAGATGGAGCAGGATTACGATGTGCCTGCGCCGGTGGTTTGGAAAGCCATTACGGACGCGGCTCAAAT
>CAYNDU010000047.1:0-17076 GCA_964395615.1 uncultured Pirellulaceae bacterium
TCGGCGCGAAACCCTTCATCGAATTGTTGGTCATCATACTCGATCGCTACAGGAAGCTGGTATTCAGGTTGGGCGATCGGAATCTGGAGCAGTCACGGGGGAAGACGACGATCGCAGAACTGTTCGATCTGGCATCCGACGTCGCCGAGACTTCGAACGTCGCGTCGAGGCATCCAGAGCGTTTGAAACGCATGAGGGATGATCTGGCCCGGTTGATTGCCAACGGTGCCACACGAAACGGGCTCAATCGAAAAAATGACACGGACGTGCGATTCGATACGACACAGATGCTCCGTTGGGCGACGCCCGGCCGGCGTCCGGGGAAGTGATGGAGGACGCTGTGCAAGAACAAAAGTTTGAACGGCAGATCGACGACGACTCCGTTGGCTTGATAGAATCTCAGGGGAGTGTACACGATGAAATTTGGGAGAACCATCATGAAGCGGCGCGAATTCCTCTCTCGGACATGCCAGGCACCCGCATTGGCCGTTTGTGCGGCTAACGGTCTGTTTCCGTTGCCCTCCCTGGGACACGAGAAGAGCCTCGAATCTCCGGCATCCGGACCCTTGCGCGTGTCCGCAAAGAACCCAAGGTATTTCTGCGACGCGAGTGGGCGCGAAATACTCCTGGTCGGCTCGCACACCTGGAACAGCCTCGTCGACATGGGCCGCAGCGACCCACCGGAGCCATTCAACTTTGACTCCTATCTGGATTTTCTGAGCCGCTACGGACACAACTTCATTCGGCTCTGGACTTGGAGTTCGACAATTTGGGACACGCGGGCCAATGGAAAATGGGGCAAGGACTTTATTCACCACGCGGCCCCGCTCCCCTGGGCACGGACGGGTCCGGGAAACGCGATAGATGGCAAGCCCAAGTTTGATTTAAGCACATTCGATCTTCGGTATTTCAATCGACTCAAGAATCGCGTGGCCGCCGCAGCGCGCCGCGGCATCTATGTTTCGGTCATGTTGTTCGAAGGCTGGGGTCTTATGCACGGTAACCGTCGGCGCGGTGCTTCTGAGCAATGGGCCTGGAAGTCCCATCCGTTTCATCCGAAAAACAACGTTAGCGGAATCGACGCTGGCGGCAAAGTGTTTCAAAAGTCAAATCCGGCGGCGAATGAGATTCAGGCCGCGTATCTCCGAAGAGTCGTCGACACGGTCAACGAATTCGACAATGTGTTGTATGAAGTGATCAACGAAGGTGGCGAGCAAAAGTGGGACTGGTGGGTCGTGGAAACCGTGCGTCGGTATGAGCGGAACAAACGCGGGAAGAAACCACATCCGATCGGGATTACCGGCCATGGCGCGGAGAGATTGGCAAGCATGCTGGCAAGCCCTGCCGATTGGATCTCTCCGGGTTCCCAGGACGGATTTAGAGACGACCCGCCGGCGTGGGATGGGAAGAAGGTCAGCCTGCTGGACACCGATCACGTCTGGGGCATTGGCGGTAACGGGGCCTGGGTTTGGAAGAGTTTTCTTCGCGGCCATAATCCTCTGTTCATGGACCCTTATGATGGATCCGTGCTTGCGGGCCGCTTCGACCCGCAGTGGGAGCCGGTCCGGCGTAATCTGGGCCACGTCTTGCGCCTCTCAAAGCGGCTAAACCTGGCCTCCATGACTCCGAGGAATGACCTGGCAACGACGAAATACTGCCTCGCGGATCCGGGTAACGCCTACGTCGTCTACATTCCAAGCGGTGGGAAGGTGAAGGTCTCGTTGAGAGACACGTCCGCCCGATTTACCGTGGAGTGGATCCGCCCCTCTTCCGGAAAACGCGTTTCCGCCGGCACCGTGAAGGGCGCGGTCCAACGTGACTTCCAGGCACCTTTTGACGGTGATGCCGTGTTGCACGTATTCCGCGCGTAAATTCTGAATGGGGGAAAACACACCAACGTAATATTCGAGATATACGCATTCAACGAAAGGGAATTTGCACGATGATTCCGTTCCATACCAGAGGTCACGTCGAATGGCACATTGAGGTCCTCTGTTGTCTTCGACAGATCGCCAAAAACATGGGAAAAGTAGCAATCGCTGCCATCGTATTGCAATCGCTTGTCTCACATCATCTTGAGGCCAACCCAGGTGGTCGGCCGAATATTGTGTTGATACTCGCCGACGACCTGGGATGGAGTGACACGACCCTCTTTGGCACGACGCGGCTCTATGAAACTCCAAATGTTGAGCGGTTAGCCCGGACGGGAATGACGTTTCGGCGCGCCTATTCTGCCAGTCCGCTCTGTTCACCAACGCGCGCCAGTATTCTCACCGGCTTGAGTCCGGCACGAGTCGGCATAACAAGTCCGACGTGCCATTTAAAGCAGGTGATCCTTGAGGCAACGGTATCGAAGCGGGGGGCCACTTCGCAAAAGACACTCGGATGCCAAAGCGTGACTCGGCTGAAGACGGATTATTATACGCTCAGTGAAGCATTGCATGACGCGGGTTATGCTACGGGCCACTTTGGCAAATGGCACCTGGGCGCGGAACCATTTGATCCGCTGCACCATGGGTTTGATGTCGACATCCCACATTGGCCCGGCCCCGGACCGGCCGGAAGCTACGTGGCACCGTGGCGGTTTCCCGACTTTCGGCCTCGCACCCAGCATGAACATCTGGAGGACCGCATGGGGGACGAGGCGGTTGCCTTCATCGAACAACACAAAGACGAACCGTTCTTTCTGAATTACTGGCAGTTTTCCGTACATGCGCCGTTTGATGCGAAAGAGTCGCTCATTGAAAAATATCGTGGGCTGGTGGACGCCGCTTCGCCGCAGCGTAGTCCAACCTATGCGGCCATGGTCGAGTCGCTTGACGATAACCTCGGAAAGATGCTCGATACGCTGGACCGTCTGCATTTGACCGAGAAGACGATTATCGTGTTCTTTTCAGACAACGGCGGCAATATGTACAACGAAATAGACGGCACAACGCCAACGAGTAACGTCCCGTTGCGCGGGGGTAAAGCGACAATGTACGAAGGGGGTGTGCGCGTGCCGTGCATCGTGCGTTGGCCAGGCATCACTCGACAGGGTAGCCGCAGCGACGAACTCATACAGAGTGAGGACTGGTTTCCAACGATTCTGGATATGCTGAACCTTCGCCGCCCGGCAGGACAGATGTTCGATGGTGTGAGCATCGTACCGGCTCTGAAGGAAAAACCGCTCGACCGTGAGGCCGTCTTCACATTTTTCCCGCACGAAACACGAGTGCCGGACGCGTTGCCGCCGGCCGTCGCCGTCCATCAGGGTGACTGGAAGTTGATTCGCATTTTCCATGACGGCCCGAATCAGAACCATCGATATCTCCTGTTCAACTTGAAAGACGATCTTGGCGAAAAAACCGATCTGGCGGGCAAGGAACCCGAGCGAGTGCGACAACTTGACGCGAAGATCGATCAGTTTCTGAAGCGAACGGGCGCCGTTCTTCCTCAGCCCAATCCAGAATACGATCCAGGAAATGTCAAGCTGCTTGCCGCCGGCCTGTCGGCCGTGCGAGGATGCCGAGTGGCCGTTCGCGACGGGCACATCGAAGTGGCCGCGACGACCGGGGATCCACATTTCCAATGCGATCTCGACAAGCCCGTTACCGACCGGCCTTTGAAATGTGAAGTGATAATGACCGGCCGCGCGCGAGGAAAGGCGCAACTCTATTGGCAAACTGCTACGGCCCGACCAGCCTTCCACCGCGACCGGAGTGTTGTGCTTGAGTCGGTGCCGGACGGTGAGTCGCACACCTATCAGGTCGACTTGCATCCGGAGGGTCCGTTGGTGGCTCTACGGTTCGATCCAGCGCAAGGACCTGGATCGGTGACCATAACGAGCATTCGACTCATGAACAATGAAGGGCGGGAACTGGCTCGTTGGCCTCGAACGGCTTCCGATGATTAGTGTTCCAAGAACTTCGAATGGACCGGTTGCCAAAGGCTTGCAGACTCACAAGGTAGAGCGGGGAGGGCATGAGTCCAGGCTTCGATGAGTGCCCGGGGTGGGTCCGCACTCGTGCGTTGTGGTGGCCCCGTTGTTAGAATACGTCGAACGGTCGATTGGAAGCGATTTGGCTGAAGAGGTTGAGCGCCGCCAAGGATGCGGACACGAATTCGAATTGGAGAAACTGAAGAATGATCAAGACGACGATGTGGACAGCGATAGTCGCGATGACGGCATTCTGGCTCAGCGGCCACGCGAGAGCGGCCGAGCGGCCGAACATCCTGCTGATTATGGCGGACGACCTCGGTTTTTCCGATCTTGGTTGCTACGGATCGCGAATAGAAACGCCGAACCTGGATGCGTTGGCGGCGGACGGCTTGCGATTCAACCAGTTTTACAATACGGCCAAGTGCCATTCGTCACGCGTGTCACTGCTGACCGGCCTCTATTGCGATCAAGCCGGCGGCGCCAGCTTGAGCCATGGCGCGACGATTGCCGAGGTGCTGTCCGATGCCGGGTATTTTACCGCGATGGTCGGCAAGTGGCATTTGAGCAAACAGCCGACCGATTTCGGTTTTCAACGATATTGGGGACATCTGTCCGGTGCAACCAACTTTTTTACGGGTGATAACTCGTTTCGACTGAATGGCGAACCGTGGGAAGTGCCGGACCAGCTCAACGGCCGACCATTCTACACGACCCACGGGGTGGCCGATTTTGGCTTGAAGTTCCTGGGGGAGGCGGCGCAGACCGATAAGCCCTTCTTTTTGTATATGGCATTCAATGCACCCCATTATCCTTTGCAGGCGCCCGAGGCTGCCGTCCGGAAGTATGACGGACAATTCGACGACGGTTGGGACAAACTGAGGGTCGTACGGCATCGCAAGCAGCTGAAGCTGGGGATTCTGCCCGACCGGTGGCAGCTCAGCCCCCGACCGGATCACATCCCGGCATGGGATCAGCTGAGTTCCGAGGACCGGCAGTGGGAGTCGGACCGGATGGAGGTCTTCGCGGCGATGATCGATCTGTTGGATGAGAATGTTGGTCGCGTCCTGGCTTACTTGCGAGAGACGAACAAGCTGGACAATACGCTGGTTTTGTTCTGTGCCGACAACGGTGGCTGCCCGTTCGAACGGACTCGCGGGCGATTCCTGAAGCCGTGGGATCCGAAATCGTACTGGACCTATGACGCGAGCTGGGCCCATTTGAGCAACACGCCGTTTCGATTGTATAAACAGAACCAGCATGAAGGTGGAATCTCGTCGCCGTTGATTGTGCATTGGCCCGAGGGATTGCGAACAGAGCCCGGTTCGATCACGTCCCAACCGGCGCACCTGATCGACATTATGGCGACGTGTCGGCAGGTAGCCGACGCCAACTATCCGACTCGAATTGGAGAGAGGCAGATCGACCCACTCCAGGGCCAGACTCTTACCCCGATTCTTCAAGGCAAGCAGCGACCACCTCATGACACGCTCTATTTTCACTTCGGAACGGATCGGGCGCTGCGACAGGGGCCCTGGAAGTTGGTCTCGGCCAAATTGGGGAAGTGGGAACTGTACAACATGGACCGTGATCGTACGGAATTGCACGACCTGTCCTCGGCGCAACCTGAACGTGTCAAGACGATGGCAGCCGAGTGGTTCCGATTGGCCGAGCACGTCGATCGGCTCAAGGAGCGGCAACTGGCGCCGGTGAAATCGACCCGGTCGCAGCTGAGTTTTCGCCGTGACACCAGCAGCGGATCGGCCGCGCCCGCGAAAGAAAAGCCCTCTCGCGGAAAGAAGAATCGACGGAAGGGCGGATGAAATCGGTTTACCAGCGGCTGACGGCTCTGGTTCGTTGCGAAATAAAGTCTCCACAGCACCGTAGCTGTGGCAGACCATGCGACGATCCTTAGCCCGTATCAGCGCTGCAGCACCGAATGAACCCGCTCACGACGGCGAAGTGCCGACGACTTCCGGCCAACCTCCCTTGCTCCATCCAAATGGCTGGGGCCCACCTTGGGGACGGCCCGGTTGTTTCGGCAGGCGTTGACTCCATGCTCGTAGTCGGCGCTCAAATCGCGTCACACCACGACTTCGAGGACGTCGTCGGTTTCGATCATGGCCGCCTGATTCAGGTCGATAATCAGCCGGTCGTTGTCGCGCCTGAACGTCGCCCGAACGGGCTCGCCGTTCAGCGTGACTTTACCGGGCGCGGGTCCGGTTGGTCGGTGGTTTAATACGAGCGTTTTCATTCGTTGCCGCCCGTGATGAACGGCGACGCGAGCGGTCATTTGACGACCGTCGATCGACTGCTCATACGATCCCCAGCCCTCCGGTGCCACGAAGGGTGCACGGAAGTCGTGGGCATCGACACGAGGTGCGAATTCGAGGCGGCCGAGTGGGCCGTGGCACTGGTATCCGCAGACGGCTTGGAACACGCCGTACCCGGCCATGGCGCGTGAGTAATGATCGCTGCATTCGATTTCATTGTACGGGTTTCTCAACGTCGCCCGGTATCGATCGTGAATGGCGCGCGTCACGGCCAGACCGTTCTGAAGAAGATCGGGCTGGTCGATTCCTTCCCAAACCATATGAGCGGCCGCCTGGTATTCGAAGCCGGTCATGCATTCATTGAAATAGCCGTATTGCCAGTGCTTGGCGAACGCAGGGTTTTTGCCCCCCTTGGGCCACGAGCACATGATCAGGCCCGCGTCCCCTGCCATGGCGTACCAGCGCCCGGCCTGAAAATGTTCTCGGAAGGGACCGACATCGGGAACGAAGTTGTACTTCCACAAGGCCCGCAACGCAGATAGCTGTTTCCCGCGATCGAACAGTGTGTCGAGTCCCACCCAATGTGCCCAAGTCTGGCCGAAGATCTGGTCGATGTAACAACCGGATCCGACGCCGATCTTGTCCTTGTGCGCCGGGTCTTCGATCTGGACGAAGTACTCCCCGTTGTAAGTTTCCAGTATGGATTCGGCACCGCGACTTGCGATCTCTTCGCACTGGCGCGCGAACCCGTTGTCCTTCATCTCCTCGGCCATGATCCTGCCGGCCTTGAGCATGGCCAGGTAGAGTGAGCTGATAAAACTGATCTTCCCAAACCAGTCCGCGTCGAGCGTGTTTGGTTGAGCACCCTCAAGGAGGCCATCGGAATTCCCGTCTCGATCGATTTCAAACTGGATTGCTGCTTTGATCTTTGGCCAGAGCCGGCGCAGAAAAGAGTCATCGGCCGACATCATATGCTCGCGAAGGGCTCCAATGACGCGCCCGCAATGTCCGTCGTCGGCGTGGTGATTCGAACGGGTCAGGTCGGTACGCATGCCGATGCCACCATCCGAATGCTGCCCGATTCCGAAGTTCACGCGCTCGCGCTCGATCCGCTCGAGCTCCGGGAAGAGACGGCCTGGAGCCTGAGCGTAATGCCACACATGCGTGCACGTGCCCGCACAACACCCTATGCCCTCCCAGGCCCAGAAGCGACCGTCCTTGAACCGGTAACACGTCGTCGTGGCAAGTGTCGACGTCGTCGCCATCGTCCGGTCAAGGAACCAGTACGGCAACGTCGAATCGTACCAGGTTTGGACCCATCGGCGGGTCTCTTCGACGAATCGCTGCAGGTTGCCTGTCAGGTGTTGGGCGACGGACAGTGCCGAGTCAAATTGCGAACCGTACCAGTGACCGACTTGCGATCCGCCAACCCCACGTGACCGGAAATTTGGAAAGTGCCACGTCACGGCAAAGGTGACGGATCGGGATTCACCCGGTGCAAGCGAAATGGTCGTACCAAGTTGTCCGATCAACTCCGTCGACAGGTCGGCGCTCGCGCTACGACGTTCACCGGCCTTGCTCGTGTCTTCCAAGTCCGACACGTCGGCCGCGGTCAGGTTGTTATCGGCCGGGGAGTCGAGGAGCGATAGCGTCATGGTCCCAAAATCACGTTGCTGATCTATCGAGTCATCGATCAGAGGCCGGTCGGTCTGCACGATGTGGTCAATGCCGATATTTCCCCAGCCACCGCTTTCGGAATCAACCAATTGGAGTTGTGCACGACGGCCGGCATGCCGGCTCAGATTGAAGGCCGTCCGCGCCATTCGATTGTTGTCGCGACCGGTGGCCGACGCGACGGTCTTTCCATCGATCAGCAAGTTGACGCACGTCTTATTCTTATGAGAACCCCCGCCGACGAAGAACTGAAGGTACTTTCGTTCGATCGTAAACGGTTGGCTGGTCAATGTCCCGACCTGGCCGTCCTTCGCGCGAACGTCCCCACCCGGTGCGGCCGCGTGGCTATTGACAACTCGTTTCCCTTCGCCGCCGACATCTCCCTGGTAATCCGGGATATCCGTTCTTGCCACCGGACCGGTTCCAAACGCGCTGCCTTCGGCTGTCCATCGTTCGTAGACAGGCCGCTCAAAGTCGTCGACCAGAATGTCCGGGCGCGGTTTGGATGCATCGGTCCGGGGGAGCGGTCCGGCCGAACAATCGAGGGAGGTCATCTGCCTATCGGCCACAATTCGATTGACCAGCTTCCCGGTGACCGTTGATTTTGAATCAATGCAGACCGCGTTTTCCATGCGTCCGGTCAGGTTGCAACGAATCGGGCTGTCGCTTCGATTGGTCAGGCGATAACTCATAAGCGTGGCCGGCAGCGACGAGTCGGCGAGATTGAGCGGAATGAAGGGTGAAAACGCCTCGAGCTGCACGTCGACCGGAGCGTCATCGTCCTGATATCGGATCCGTCCGATCGGGTACCTGCCTTCAAAGGTCACGTGTTGCCAGTCACGGTGATCCAACCGGCGCGTGCGGTCGGCGCACGTGAGCGAAAAGTCGATGTGAAAGGGTTGCGTCAGTGGAGCGGGTGACAAGTAGTTGAGCCCCCGCATGTTGTTGTTGCCGCCAACTCCGATCCCTTCAGGCAGCTGCGCTTCACGCGGCAAAATGCCCGTCTGGTCCCGATTGAAGATCTCCCAGAGCCACAGTCGTCCATCGCCGGACAGGTAGACCGTGCCTGCAAAAAACCCGCCGACCGGCATCCCGATCCTCTCAAGTGATTGCGGATCCGAGTACGTTTCTTTTTGACCACGTGCCGTCAGGGATGCGACCCAGTTTGCATCAAGTTTCTTGTCCGTGGGAATCGCTTTCTGGTACTCATTCGCTTCGAACGGGCCTGCCATCACGGGCGCCGCAGAAGCGGCAAGAGCCGCTCCGGCGCCGATTTCGAGAAATGCTCGGCGCGTTACTTCCTTGGCACAGCAGGAGTCTGAATCGGTACAGGACGAGGTTGTGTTCCGCGGCATGACGAGCGTTACCTTTCGAGAAATAAGGATGTCTGGCGATGAGAGTCCTGATCCACGCTCAGTTGCGTGTCGACGTCGTTCAGCCGTTTGTTCGGTTCTTCATTTCTTATTCTTCGGTGTTTGATTGTAGAAGTCCGAGCGGGTGAAGGTATCCAGAACACCGGCCAATTGCTTGCGGACGGTCGCCTGTTCGGACGTGAGTCTGTCGAGTGAAAGCGGCCGCCGTTCATAAAAGTCGTTGGCCAGAGAGTAGAATTGGCCGGACCGATAAAGCTTGTATTGCAGGTTTCGAGCAGACTCGCCGGCTGAGTGCTCCTGCGGATTCGCAACCGGTTTTCCGTTTCGAAAATACCAGCAGTAGACCGATTGCCGCGGTCTTCCGGCTTTGCCCTCGAGTTGGTCGAGGAAGCTCCGGCCATCCAGTTGCAGGCTTGACGGAAGTCGAGCACCCGCGGCGGCGGCCAGTGTCGGGAGCATGTCGGAGAAGTCGATCAGGTTGTGACAGACCTGTCCGGCGTTGATGACGCCGGGTCGCCGGACGATCAGCGGAACATGAGTTCCGTTATCCATCATGTGTCCCTTGCCGCCGATCCAGTCACGGCCACGGAATCGGGACGTTAGTCCAGCAAACGTGCCGTTGTCACCAGTGAACAGAAGCAGTGTGTTCTCCGAGATCTTCTGCCGGTCCAGCGTGTCCACGATTTTCCCAATGATCTTGTCAACGTAGGCCACCATCTCGACGAAATGTTTGGGCTTCCGCATGTTATAGTTCTTCTCGGACTTGTCATTCCGACGAAACGTCGGGTCCCAATCGGGCGAATCAGGCGTCGGCTCAAATGGCCAATGGGGAAGGACCATTGGATAGTAGAGAAAGAAAGGCTGTGCGGTCTTGCTCTGCGCCCGAATGAAATCGCATGCAAAGCTGCTGGCGATATCGGGTCCGTACTCGCCGTTCTTGAAGTCGACTTCCTTGCCGTTGATTTCCAGGCCCGGGTTGGCATAACGATTAGGCCGACGTGTGAGCTGCCAAAGACAATATTCGTCGAATCCGAAATGGTGGGGGCCGTCAAGACCACCTTTGAGCTGCCATTTGCCAACGACGCACGTGGCATAACCGGCCTGTTTCAGGATATGGCCGAACGTTGTTGCCTTGGGATCGAGCAGGCCGAACCGGATGTAGTTCCGGCTGTTGTATCGGCCGGTCATGATTTGGACTCGCGACGGTGTACAGATCGGTTGACTGAAGCAATTCTCAAATCGCATTCCGCTTGCCGCCAGTCGATCGAGGTTCGGAGTGGCGTACGTCTGGCCACCATTGGCCGTCACGCATTCGAATCCCATATCGTCGGCCATGATGAGGATGATGTTGGGGCGAGTTGCCGTCTGTGCGTTCAGAGTCTGTGCAGTCAGAGTCTGTGCGGTCAAACGTTGCGGACAGAGTGATTGTAAGATGACCGCCGAGATTGCGATGAGCGCTATTGAGGCGAGTCGCAAACGTCGTCGGCGTGACGACTCTCGGTACAAGGCGACCTGCGGAGACGTGAGCAAGTGAAGCATGTTGTTTCTCTCCGTCGATGAATGCGAGTGACGATTCCTATTCTACGGTTTCACCTCGCATGAACAATGGAGGGCGAGTCGCGTCCTTGCACCGATACGATGGTGAACAAGCTTTGCGGAAACGGGCGACCGGCGGCTGGATCATAACGAAACATCGACTACGAGATCCGTTTCAGTCGTTTGGGTCGAACGTGCTTGTGAAGATCGGTGAATGTGGAATCCGGTCGTTGCTCCGAATCTCACCTTGATCCGGGCACTCTGCGACCAGAGATACGTACGGGCCTGTCGATTCTTGCAGCGTGACCGTCTATGATAGACTGCTCGCGGGGCGACGTACAGGAACGGAGTGCGCCTCTCATGTTGACTTCCTGCCGATTCTCGAGGAGTGAGTGATTATGTTCGATCTGCGTCGATGGTGCGGGGTCTGTTTCCTGTGTATCGCTGTGGGGGGCGCACATGAAGCGGCCGGGGGAATGGCGGAGCGGGTGATCGATCGCTCGCATTTCGACGGCGGCGTGTGCGTTGTCGTGGGAGACGCCGACGGCGACCTGGCGATGCAGGTGCATCGATTGGTCCCGAACAGTCTGGTCCACGGACTTACCCGGGATAGGCAGATTGCAGCTGGAGCTCGGCAACAGCTGTTTGATGCTGGAATGGACGGACGCGTGACGTTTGACACGTGGAATGGCCGAACCATCCCCTTCATGGCCGATTTCGTGAATCTGCTGGTGATTCCGGACGGTCAAAAAGTTGATCCCGTTGAAGTGCGTCGAGTGTTGGCGCCCGGTGGGACGGTTGTTCGAATTCGCGGCGATCAAGTTGATTCCGAGACGAAACTGCGACCGAAGGAACTCGATGACTGGACGCATTATCTCTACGGACCGGACAATAACCCGGTTTCGAAAGACAAGGCCGTCAAGCCTCCTTTGTACCATCTGAAATGGGTCGGAAGCCCGCGCTGGTCACGGCATCATGACGTAATGTCAAGTGTCTCTGCCTGCGTCAGCGCCGACAACAAGATCTACTATGTCTTCGATGAGGGATTGACCTTTTCACCATTCTTGCCGAGCCGGTGGAAGTTGATCTGCCGTGACGCGTTCAATGGAACGATTCTCTGGAAACGAGACATTGACAAGTGGTATCCCACTTTGCAGAACTTGAAGAGTGGGCCCTGCACGTTGCCGCGACGGCTGGTGGCAGTCGGTAAACACGTCTATATCACGATGGGTATCGAGGCTGCCGTGTCCGAGTTAGACAGCGAGACGGGAAAGACATTGAGAGTATTGGAGGGCACCGAGGGAACAGAGGAGATTCTCTTCGACTCCGACACTCTATTCCTGATTGTTGATCGCAACCCGGACAAGAAGGAGCTCTCGAGTTATCCTCGGGTGCCTGTCAGTAACTGGGCCGAGCGTGACAAGCACGTCGTTCGTGTCGACTTGCGTCAAGGAAAAGCCGTCTGGGATGCTCTGTTGCCTTGGGTCGCACCGCTCTCTCTAGCCCTGGATCCGAAGCAGGTCTATTTGCATGACGGGTATTCGATCAAAGCCCTGTCGCGTGAGAATGGAGAAGAAATCTGGAATTCCATCACGTTGCCGCTGCGCAAGAACACGTCGCAAAACTTCGGACCGTCGCTTGTCGTGCGCGATGGAGTTGTCGTCTACAGCGGCGGCGAGAATCCGGTGAGAGATTATGGATCGCGCGAGAAGATGTTTGGGCTATCCACTAAGGACGGGAGAAAAATGTGGGAGGCTTTTCACCCGGCGTCCGGATACCGATCGCCCGAAGATCTGTTCGTGATTGACGATGTTGTTTGGGCCGGTGATGTAACCGCTCATCGCTGGGCCGGCGAGTTGGGCGCCACCGGCGTGTTTTATGGAACTGATTTGAAGAAGGGGAAGACCGAGGCGGAATTCGCGCCGAACAAGGACGCGTACTGGTTTCATCATCGATGTCACGTTGGAAAGGCCACCGAGAACTACTTGCTGATGTCCCGTACGGGAATCGAATTTGTCGACATCAAGAACCATGAGTGGACCCTCCATCATTGGGTCCGAGGCGCCTGTCTCTACGGGATCATGCCTGCCAATGGGATGATCTACGCACCGCAGCATCCGTGTGCCTGTTACATCGGTGCAAAACTCTACGGATTCAACGCTCTGTCGGCCAAGGATCGCGAATCACTGCTGCCGCAAACACCGGAACCCGATCGACTGATCAAGGGCGCGGAATTCTCGGCCCCCTATTCAGATGACGCCTATCCCGAACAATGGCCGACGTATCGCCAGGGCAACCGGCGAAATGGAGCGATGACGACGGCCGTGCCATCCAGCCTGGGACAACGATGGACCACGCGTTTAAACGGGGTCAGTACACCTCCGGTTATCGCCGGGGGCAAAGTCCTCCTCTCGCTCAAAGATCAGCAAGCCGTGGTCGCGTTGGACGCCGAGTCCGGCGAGGTCGCCTACCGGTACTTCCCGGCAGGGCGAGTGGACTCGCCCCCGACGATTTACGGCGGTCGAGTCTACTTCGGCTGCACCGATGGCTGCGTCTACTGTTTGCGATTGGACTCCGGCAAGCTTGTATGGAAATATCAGGCGGCTCCCACCCCCGCTCATCACATGTACTTTGAACATCTGGAAGCGACGCACCCGGTGCATGGATCCGTGCTCGTGAGGGACGACAAGGTCTACACGGTTTGCGGGCGATCCATGTTCGTCGACGGCGGGATGCGGTTCCTGATTCTAGACGCGCGTACCGGGCGGAAGGTGGCCGAACGTGTTATGGACGATAAAGTCCCGGGAACGGACGACGAGCTGCAGATGCACCACGAGTTCCTGAACATGCCCATGGCGTTGCCCGACATCCTGTCGTGCAACGACAAGAAGATCTTCATGCGATTCCAGGAATTCGACCTCGATGGGAATCGACTCGAGCTGGATTTTCCACGCAAACTGTATGCCAAGGATATTGCCGATAAGGACCGGTCGGTCGAGTCGCTCCAGGACCAGAAAGGGCCTGACGCCCACGTCTTCAGCGGAACGGGGTTGCTGGACGACAGCTGGTGGCACCGGACGTACTGGATTTACGGCAAGAACTACGGATCGGGTTGGCCTGGGTACTATCTGGCCGGAAAATCGACACCGTCCGGCCGAATTCTCTCGGCCGATTCCGACGGCGTATTTGGCTGGGGACGGCTGAAGCAGTACTATCGCTGGTCGAAGACCTATCAGTTCATGCTTTTTTCAACCGACTATGAGTATCAAACTCGTTGGGCTCGGAATGTGCCACTGCTGGTCCGATCGATGGTCAAGACTGGGCGCGAACTGCACCTTTGCGGACCCGAGGAGTTGATTAATCAAGAGCTTGCGTTGCGCACGGTAACGACGCCGCAAACTCAGGATAAACTGGCCGATCAGGCGGCCGCGTTGGAAGGAAGACGCGGCGCGCTGTTGCTGACGGTTAACGCCGGTGACGGTTCCATCGAACGCGGGTATCAGTTGAAGACGACGCCCGTTTTTGACGGTCTGACCTCGGTGGGCGGGAAGTTGTACCTGGCTCTTTCGGATGGAACCATCACTTGTCTCGGTGCCGGCGGATCGCCCCTGACGGCGATCGACTCGGCAAAAATCGCCGAATATAACGCGCACGCGGCACTCGCACCCGCAACCAAAGGCCGTAAGAACACGGGAAGCGGAGCGGCCCGTGCCGGTCGAAAAAAAAACGCGGCCAAGAATAATTGAACAGGCTGCTGCAAAAGACGCATGACGAATGGTCGTTAGAACAGGGAATATCCAATGAGAATGGTACGGCATCGGCTGTTGTTCGTGTTCTTTGTGGCCGTGTCGGCCCTTGCCCCTGCGCTCAATGCCGCTGAGCTCAATCCTTCGGCCCAGCCGCCCGGCGATCTCCGGATCTGGTCTTCCATTCCCGCAACGAACTGGCAACGCGAGGCGTTGCCGATCGGCAACGGTCGATTGGGTGGAATGGTGTTTGGTGGAGCGGCTCGAGAGCAGATTCAACTCAATGTCGATTCGTTGTGGATAGGCGACGAATCGGATACAGGGTCCTACCAGACGCTGGGCGATCTGTTCGTCGAATGTGAAAACGCGGGAACGGTCGAGGAAGGAAGTTACGTTCGATCGCTGGATATTCATCGAAGCGTTCACGATGTGCGATATCGTCAAGGCGGAGTGAATTTCCATCGCACGTACTTCGCGAGTCATCCGGCGCAAGTTCTTGTGTTCCGATTCGACGCCGATCAACGGGGTGCTTATCGGGGGACGATTCGGTTGCGCGACGGTCATCAGGGCAAAATCACGGTCGGATCCGATCGGATTACGATCACAGGCGGTTTGGGGCGAGAAAGTTACGGCAAGGGAAGCGGCCGTGATCGGAAGGAGCCGTACAAGATAAGCCTGCAATATGAAACGCAATTGAAGGTTCTGCACGAAGGAGGGAGTGTAAAGGCCGTCGATGGAGGTATTGCTTTCGACGGTTGCGATAGTCTGACGTTGTTATTGAATGCCGATACGGATTATCTGAATCAACGTGAGCGTGGTTGGCGTGGGGCACATCCGCACAAGAGAGTCACGGGGCAGCTGGAAGACGCCGGCCGGAAGACGTTTGAAAAGTTACTTGACGAGCACGTCAGGGATTATCAGCAGTTGTTTCAGCGGTTAACGCTCGACCTCGGCGCATCAGATCCTGCCGTCGCGTCTCTGTCGACTCCGGAACGGATTGCTGCCTACCGAGAGGGTGGTGCCGATCCGCAGCTCGAGGTCTTGTTGTTTCAGTACGCGCGTTATCTGATGATTAGTAGCTCGCGGCCCGGCGCGCTGCCGGCCAACCTGCAAGGACTGTGGAACGAATCGAATAAACCGCCCTGGCGCTGCGACTATCACACGGACGTCAATGTCGAGATGAACTATTGGTTTGTCGATGCCGCGAACTTGAGCGAGTGCTTCGAGCCGCTAGGATCGTGGTTTCAATCGATTCGGTCTGTGCGGCGCGAAGAAACAGAAAAGACGTTTGGCACTCGGGGCTGGATTACTCATGCCGAAAACGGAATCTTTGGCGGCTCTACGTGGAAATGGTCGAAAGGAGATGCCGCTTGGGTCGCTCAAAACTTATGGGATCATTACGCATTCACTAAGGACAAAGAGTACTTGCGTGCGATTGCCTATCCGATCTTCAAGGAGCTTTGCGAGTTCTGGCTGGACCACTTGAAACGTCTACCCGGCGGGTTGCTTGTGTCTCCCGACGGCTTCTCGCCCGAACATGGACCCACGGAGGACGGTGTTTCGTTCGACCAGCAATTGGTCTGGGATCTGTTCACGAATACGATCGAGGCCAGTGAGGCGCTCGAACAGGACCGCGAGTTTCGTGAGAAGCTGGTCAGTCTGCGCGATGAGCTGGTCGGTCCGAAGATCGGAAAATGGGGGCAGTTGCAGGAATGGATGGTGGACCGGGACAACCCGAAGGATCAACATCGACACCTGTCTCATATGATCGCCGTGCACCCAGGGCGACAGATTTCCCCGTTGACGACTCCCGATTTGGCTGAGGCGGCCAAGGTTTCCATGACGGCTCGAGGTGACGGTGCCACGGGCTGGAGCCGAGCCTGGAAGATCAGCATCTGGGCCCGTTTGCACGATGGTGATCATGCATATCGAATTCTGCACAGCATGTTGCAACAAATGATTCACGATAACCTGTTCAACACGCATCCGCCGTTTCAAATTGATGGGAACTTCGGGTATGCGGCCGGGGTCTGTGAAATGCTCGTTCAATCGCACATGGGTATCGTCCACCTGTTGCCTGCTCTCCCGGCGGCCTGGTCCGAGGGAGCGGTGCAAGGCCTTCGAGTGCGTGGCGGAGGAGTGTTGGACATGCAGTGGAAATCAGGGAAGATCACTCAAGCGGTCCTCACATCCCAACAAGGCGGGTCCTTTAAATTGCGGGCGCCTGCCGGGCAGGAATTGGTCGGGGGTCAGGTGATCACGCTGAAGCCCGGCGAGTCGCGTTCGATCCGTTTACAGTAACGTACGCGGGCGGATCGAGAGCACCGCGGTCTGTCAAGTCGACGAGCGTGATACGAGAGAGGAATTGAGGTACCCCAGCCGCCTCTTCCTCACAAGCGTCTTCGTGCCTCTTCGAATCTGTGGTAGCAGAATCGAATCGAGCGGAAACGGACGATCGGCCGCATCGATGGGCGGTTGGAAACGGGGGGATCTCAACGTCGGTTGGTTGACGAGGTGCACAATCTGTGGGACGATTATGCGATTCTAACCTGGTC
>CAYNDU010000048.1:0-16988 GCA_964395615.1 uncultured Pirellulaceae bacterium
GAACAAGACCGGGATAACGTACAGGCTCGTCTTCCGGGTCATTTTCACCGGGCCATACGCGTCCCCAATCATTCGTCCGTCGTATCGCCGGCCAACAAGGCCAGGGTTTCCTCCCACGCCTCCGACGCAAAACGGTCATCTCGATACTCGGCACGTTTCGTTGCTTGCCCTGTCTGCAATTCCCATAGCATGCCCTGCCAGTCGGTGCCCATTCGGTCCAGCCAATTGAAGTTGGTCGAAGCAGAAGTCCCGTCGGTCTGGGGCAACGGGCGCGATACCGTCGGTCGCGGCAGGCCCGGCAAGCCGGCCGATCCTGAGAACTCTGCTTCACCTTCACCACCGGCCGGGTTGTTCAGGAAGTTAATGACTTGAAGCGCATCCAAGGGCGTCGCCATGTTGTCGCCGCTAACGTCGTAGAATGGCGGCGGGGCCGCCGGTGCTTCGGGAAGCGTGTGTCGCGTCGAGTCTTCGTTGAGGTAGTTGATAATGATGAGCGCGTCGAGCGGAAAGACCTTCCCACTATTGTCAACATCGAGAGCATTGCGCGGATTGCGCCAGGGGAACGGATTGTCGTCAATCGTAAGAGTGAAGACGTCGCTGACCGAACGAGCCGTAAGGTCAGTGGCCGTTACGCGAATGTCAATGGAACCCGCATCAGCAACCGCGGGAATGCCTGTGAATCTCCCTTGCCCGGCCTGAAACTCCAACCAGCCTGGTAATGCGGTTCCGTCGGCAAGTTGGCTCTCGAGCGTCAGGCTGTCTCCCACGTCCTCGTCCGTGAACGTGTCGGCCGGCAGGTCGAATGTGAACGTAAGCGTTGCAAACCCTTCCTGGTCCATAATGGCCCGATTGACTTCCGGTGCGTCGGGCAGGTCGTTGACGCTAATCGTCACACTCCGAGTCACCTGCAGTTGGCCGGAGTCCGTTGCCGTCACCTCCAGATCGATCGTCGGTGTCAACTCATGATTCAGAGTGACGCCGTCCGCGAGACGCAAGGTCGAATTCTCAATCACGAAACGACTGTCGTTCGTTGTCAACGTGTGTTGATCATTGTTGTCGGGGTCCTCCACGGTAACCTGACCCACGGTAGCGGCCGGGCGATTCTCATCCACGTGCGCCGGATCGAGGCTCAATCCGGTCGGTGCATCATTCACGTCGCGGACGACAATCGACAGCGTGTCGGCTGTGTTGCTCAGCGAAGACGTGCCGCCGGTCGACGTCGCGTCGATTCGGTCTCCATCCGCTCCGATGGTTCGATCCCAGCCCAGAAACGTCACGGTGGCCGTCTGGCCATTTTCGCCCGACGGAAAGAACCGCAAAGATGCCGTTGGGGGAAGTAGCAAGGCGCTACTTGTGTTTACGGTTCCAAGCGACAGGAACTGTGTGCCGTTCAGGGAATAGAAAAAAGGTCCGTTGCCCGAGGTCGATACGAGTGCGATTCCGGCTGCCACGGCGTCCGGGTCCACGTCGACAATCGGCGTGGTCAGCGGCCCGTTGTTCACAAAACTCCCGACCGAAAAAAGGATGCTCTGATTCTCGTCTGTCTGTTGTGTCGGTTCCGCGACCGTGAGTACCGGCGCATCATTTAATGACGTGACCCGGATCTTCAGCTCTTCGGTCGCCGTGCTGAACGGTGTTGATCCACCCTGTTGGGACGCGTCGCCTGTTCCACCCGCCTGACCAACGGTTGCATCCCAGGCACGAAACGTCAGCGCCGCCGTTTCGGGACGATCTCCGGCCGGAAGATATTTCAGGTGCGCTTGCGGAGGGAGCAGTCGTGCCGTAGCGTCCGAAACAGTGCCGACTGGATTGAAGATCGTACCGTCGAGCGAGAATTGCCACTGACCTCCCCCGGTTGCCTGCGTCAGGGCTACGCTACCGATCACGGCACTTCGATCGACGTCGTGAATCTGGGTTGTGGTAGCACCCTGATTGATCAAATCGCCCAGCGAGACCGAAATGGGTGTGTCTTCATCCGTCGTCCGTTCCGGCCGAGCGGCGATGAGTGTCGGAGCGTCATTGACTTCGTTCACGGTCAGCGTCGCTGTGTCGATGCCCACGCTGAATGGGCTGCTACCGCCGACGATCTGCGTCGATACCTTCTCTCCCGCCTGGTTCGCCGTCTGGTCCCATGCTCGATATTGGGCGGCGGCCGACTCGGATCGGATTCCCGAGGGCGTGTACTGTAGCCAATCGTCCGGTTCGAGTAACAACGATTGCTCAGGGGAGACCGCGCCGATCGCTGTGAAACTCGAGCCGTCCAACGAGTAGCTCCACGTGCCCTCTTCTGCCGTTCCCGTGATCGCAATGCCGCCGACCAGTGCGTCGCGATCAACGTCCTGAATTCCAGTGACGAAATGGCTCAGCTGTACTCGAAAGACCGTTTCCTCATCGGTCGATCCCATGTCGGGCGTGGCGGCCGTCAGAACGGGCGCATCGTTGGCCGGCGCGACGTCGAGGGCGGCGGCATCGGTAGCAATACTGAAGGCGGTCGTACCTCCGTTTACCACCGTCGATACCGTTTCGCCGGCATTGCCCGACGTTTGATCCCATGCCCGATAGCCAATGGTTGCACTCTCCGAGTTGTCCCCGTCGGGCACGTATCTGATCCAGTCATCGCGATCCAAGAGAAGACTGCTGCCGGCACCCACGGCGGGTACCGGAAGGTAGGTCCCCCCGTCGACCGAATACCACCACTGCCCGGCGCCCGTCGAAGCGACGAGTGCGACGCCGCCAACGGTGGCACCTGTGTCGACGTCGTTGATGCCGGTCACGAAATCGACGAGTTGGACATTGATGGGCGTATCCTCGTCGGTCGTACCGGCCTGAGGCCCAACGGCCGTCAGTTGAGGTGCATCGTTCACGTCCGAAACACGCAGCGTGGCCGTGTCCTGTGCCAAACTGAACGCCGTCGTTCCGCCGTTGGCACGAGTGTCGGCCGTCTGGCCGGCGGTGCCGATCGTCGTATCCCATGCTCGATAAGTCACGGTGGGCAGCTCACCGTTCTTTCCGTCGGGCAGATACTGCAGTCGCCCGGTTCGCGGCAGCAATCGGGCTGAGGCGATCGTGGCCGGCGGCAGGTCCTGGAATTGGACACCGTCGAGCGAGAACCGCCACGACCCATTTCCGGTCGACGCCGTAATTGCAATCCCCCCGATAATTGCCCCCGGATCCGGGTCTTGAATGCCGGTGACAAAATCGGCAAGTGCCACCACGATCGGCGTATCCTCGTCGGTCTGACCCATATCGGGTGCGGCGGGCGCGAGCGCCGGTGCGTCGTTCACGTCCGCTACGCTGAGTGTCATCGTGTCACCGTCGGCACTGAACGCCGTGGCGCCTCCCCTGGCCGATACATCGGCCAATTGCCCTCCGGTCCCTGCCGTGGCGTCCCATGCAAAATATTGCAATGTGGCGACGCCGCCGCGATCACCGGCGGGAACGTATTTCAACAGGCTGTCGCGTGGCAAGAGTCGAGCGGAGGTGCCGGATACCTGCCCAATGGGGTCAAACGAGTTTCCATCGAGTGAGTACGACCATGTGCCGGTGCCGGTTGAGCCGGCGACTGCAACGCCACCCAGATCGTCACCGGCGTCGACATCGACGATCGTCGTGGTTCCGACGCCGCCGTTGATCAACTGACCGAGCGGTGCGACCCAGAATGAATCTTCGTCGGTCGAACGGTCAGGGCCACCTGCGGTCAAACGCGGGGCATCGTTCCGGTTGTTCACGGTGATCCTCACCGTTGCTCCCGCACTGCTGCCCGAGTTGTCTTGGGTGACGTACGTGAACGTGTCGACTCCTGCAAAGTCGAGATCGGGTGTGTAGACAAACGCCCCGTTCGATTGCACGGACACCGTCCCATGAGCCGGCTGCGTGTTGCTCCGCACCGTCAGCGCACCCACCGATCGGCCGGGCGGCTGCTGCACGAACGCGGCGAACGCCACGCCATTGGAGGGTCGCCCAGTGATGATGGACGAGAAGCTGAAGTCGGTATCGGTCAACGCGATCTCACCGCCGTGCGAAGCCACCAGGATCCGACCGTCGGCCGTGATATCAATGTCGCCGATCCCACCGATTTTCAAGTCGATCCATCCCAGGTCGTTGCCGTTGGCATCGTACTTGTGCAGGGAATCGCCATCTCCTCTTCCCGCGCCGTAGATGTTGCCATCGGCGTCGGCCGTAATTGCACGGTGCGTGCTCGGCAACGGTATGGATCGCAGGTGCTGCATCGTAATCGGGTCATAGGCATGTGCGGCTCGGCCGATGGGGCTGCCAGAGCCCACCAGCGTGTAGACCGTGTTGTCCCACCCCACCGCCACATCGATAACGTCACCTTCGGCAGCTCCAAACCGTTCGACTGTCAGGTCGGACACATTGAAGCGAACAACACCCCGCTCGGCACTTGTGTCTCCACCGCTCGTATTGTCGGCCGCAAAGACATAATCGCCATACGCCGCGATGCCGCCAAAGGTCAAGTTGTTCGCCGTGCTCCAGCCGGCAAACAAATCGTGGCTGAACAAACCTTGATGCGTGTGGTACGTGCTGAGCCTTGGATCGAACGTCCCATTCCAGATCTGGATGTCACCGTTTCGGTCGATGACCAGATCACGCGATAACTCCACCGATCCGAACTCGGGAATTTCGATCTCACGAACTCGCGTGCCGCTCGGCGTGTACTCATGAATCTGAGGTGCTTCGCAGCAGATGGGCGCATTGGTGGCAATGATATTTCCCATGTCGAACGGGCCGGCGAATGGGTCGGTGCCCCACAGGTCGTTCGCCAGGAGGCCCTGAGAAGCCGGGACATCAAGTTCCGTTTCTTCATCCGTTGAATACTGATCGTCGACGGCCGTTACCGTATTTACTGCTGTGACCTGCACCGTCACAATCGCTTTGTCGACGCGGCCGGCACTGTCGCGTGCCGTGTACGTGAAGGTCTCCCTGCCGACAAACTCAGTGGCCGGCGCGTAGCTGACCGTGTTGCCGCCTGATATGCTGACCGTGCCGCCATGACTTGGCGCACCCAACGCCACGATCGAGAGCGATTGGCCGGTCTCGGGGCGGTCATTGGCCAGCACATCGAGTGAATTGCCCAGGCTATTTTCGTCCACGGTAAAGACGTCGTAGATCGCTTTGGGAAACCCTCGGGTCGGAGTGACGAACGCGGCAAACGTGACGCCGTTGGCGGGCCGGGAAGTGAATTGGGTCCAGGCACGGAACTCGGTGTCTGTGATTCCGATATCGCCACCGTGCGAGGCGATCAGTATTCGGCCATCCTCGTCCAGATCAATATCGGCCAGTCCACCCATGCCGCGGTCGTAGGGATCGCCGATCAGAACACCATCGGGAGTGTAATGATAGACGTCCGGGTTGACGGCGAAGATATCGCCGTTGGCGTCGACATCGATCGCCCGATGTTGTCGGGGCAGGGCCACGGTCCTTTGTTCCACCATGGTTGCCGGGTCGAACACGTGAACCGCGCTGCCGCCACCGTTGATGCCGCTGTAAGTCAATACGTAGAGGAGCCCGTCAAGACCAACATTCAGGTCGATCGGTTCCAACGATGGGGCGAACCGCTGGGAGGTGTAATCCTGTACGTTGATACGAAAAACGCCTTGGGCTTCGCGCCCTGCGGTGTTCATGTCGGTGGCAAAGACATAATCACCCCAGCTCGTCATGCCGCCATATGTCAGGTTGGCCACGGTGCTCCAGCCGTCATATTCGCGATGCTCGTATCCGCCCGTGGCCGGGTCCCAGGTCGCCAGATCGGGATGAAACGTCCCGTTGTAAATCTGAACCTTGCCGTTGACGTCGACGACCAGGTCGCGCGGAGACTCGGTCCCGGCCGGCGAAGGGATATCACTTTCCTGGACCAGCGCGCCGTCGACCGTGAACTCGTAGAGCTTTGAAGGAATATTTGCGTTGGAGGTGGCCACGAGGATATTGCCGGGTGTCAAGGCGGACAGCACGACGCGGTTTTCCAATGTTTCGACGGCCATTCGACGACCGGCCGGTCTTCGTTTTCGTCTTCGCGAGCGGGGAATCTTCTGGGCCATTGCGTATCCTGACGAATTGGGGCTGCGTAGGGATTCAACGCGTCGTGTCGCCGGAAGTCGCTCCAGCCTGCACCCTGACGCGTTGCGATGAGCGGGTCGTTTCAAACACCTAGTGTAGTCCAATCGGCGTGGTGGGGCCAAGCGTTTTGCCGTCCCCAAGCCCTAAAAGGGAAGGCCCTCGAGCACGGTCCACCGGCCGCGGCCTGATTTAGAGAAGATGCCTGGCCTTGATGTCAAGGTAGCGGTTCACCAATGGGGCGGTCATGTCCTCCGGAAAGACATCGAGCACGAGAACGCCGCGATGCTCGAGGTCGCTGAGGACTTCCTGACGCCAATTCAGGATTTGGGCGGCAGCAGCGGCCTCAAACAGGGCTCGCGCATGGTCGGCCGGCTGTTCGGCGGCTTGGAATATCTTCCGGTCCCGCAACAAGATTCCCATCGGTAAGTGGCGTCCCACCTGAGCGCCCAGGTACTGTTCAACCTGAAAGCGGTTCACCTCGTCAATGACGTTGCTGATCAGGACAATCAACGAACGCTTTCGGCAATGCGTCGCCAGATGCAGGAAAGCCAGATCATATCGGCTCTCGACTAGTGTCGGAAACCGATCGAAGGAAGCATGCAGCAGGTGATTCATCTGATTCATGCCGCCGCGCGGCGGGACGAACGTGTGAATCTTATCCGAGAAACAAAGTAGCCCGACCGAATCGCCTTGCCGCAGGGCGACGTAAGACAGCATCAGTGCCGAGTTCAATGCATGGTCGAGCAGCGACATGCCACTCGAGTGATTGTTCATCATGCGTCCGCAATCGATCAGGAAGATCAGACGTTGTGATTGGCTTGTTTGAAAATCCTTGACCGTCAGTTTGTTGCGGCGCGCAGTCGCTCGCCAGTCGATGTGCTTGTAATTATCATCGAGCGTGTAATCTCTGAGCCGCTCAAAATCGTGGTCTTGACCGATCTTTCGGCTGCGACGCACACCGAGCAGGCTCAACCGATTCGTCCGGGCCAGAATGGCATACTCCGACAACTGCTGCATATCAGGATAGACATGGATGATCGAATGGGCGGCAATCGCAATATAACGACGCCAACATCCCCAGCGACTCCGGACCCTCAGATGGACGGTTGCCAATTCAAATGCTCCACGGCGTCGAGCTCGCAGTGAATACTCCACTTCCGCTCGGCTGCGGCCCTCGAGCATAAACGAAAACATGGCCGGTTCGGCCGAGAACTGCTCCGGAACATCATCGCGGAATTCCACATAGACGCGACTCTCCCGATGAATCTCAAGGGCTAACTTCACGAGATGAGGTTTCCCGAGCGACGCAACGCGCAGCGTCGAACGCCGCGCGGAGAACTGCCTGGGACGCGGAAGCGACATGAGGTCGGCGATAGCCAGAACGGCAACCGCGAGGTCGGCCATCAAAACCACAACGACCGCCTCATGCGCGAACAGAAGTGCAAGGGAAACGACCGCAGGTCCCGCGAGCAAAATGAGCAGCGGTGTATGTGGAAACACTCGCCGTCGCGCCAATACGAAAAGCGGCAGGCCGGCAAGACCAGCCAGAAGGAACAGATGCAGTGACAGAAATTTCCACAGCTCCTGGATCACAGGCGGGGTACCTCCACGCTGCGGACGAGCTCTCTCAGCAATTCGTCTACTTTGTGCCCCTCCACTTCCGCTTCGGCCGTCAACATCACTCGATGACGCAAGACGGGAAGTGTAACCTGTACGACGTCGTCCGGAATGGCATAATCCCGGCCTTCAAACGCGGCGAGCGTGCGCACCGCCTGCATAATGGCGATACCGGCACGAGGCGAAGCACCCATGTGAAACTGCGGCCACTGTCGAGTGACTCGTACGATCCTATTGATGTAGTTCAGCAGTTTGGGCTCGACGCGTATCTCGCTGTTCTGACGTGTGATATCCATGATCTCTTCGGATCCGGTCACCGTGGAAACTTCTTCCTCGAGCCTTCGATTGATATCGACCTGACGACTGTGCATTTCCAGGATACGGGCCTCGTCAGATTCACTCGGATAGTCGGCAATCAGCTTGAACATAAACCGGTCAAGTTGGGCTTCCGGGAGATTGTACGTGCCTTCCGATTCGATCGGGTTTTGAGTGGCCATGACCAGGAAGGGCCGCCGTAACGTGTGACTGACGCCGTCAACGGTGACCCGGTATTCCTGCATGATTTCCAGCAGGGCGGCGTGCGTCTTGGCCGGCGATCGGTTGATCTCGTCAGCCAGCAGGATCTGCGTGAAAACGGGGCCGGGTCGAAACTGAAAGTCCTGCGTCTTCATGTTGAAGATCGGTGCGCCGGTTATGTCCGACGGCATCAGATCGGCCGTAAACTGAATCCGGCTGAAGTCGCAGCCGAGGACACGACCGAGCGTGCGAACGAAGAGCGTCTTTCCCAGGCCGGGCACGCTCTCGATCAGGACATGACCGCTCGAAAAAAGAGCAACCAGCGCACCCATTACCAGCTCATCCTGCCCAACAAAGATCTTGCCGATCTCGCCGACGATTTTCCGAAATACTTGGCTGGCGGGCGTTTCAGCGGACTCGCTTTCCAGGCTTCGTTGAATCGACATCCGGTCGGAAATCAACCCGTTCCCGGCACCACCCGTCGCGGGACCGTCCAAGAACTCCGAGCCGATCGTAATGACCGAGTCCGAATCGTCCAGCGGTCCGGTCGTGATCTCCGGGGGCGGAGTCGGAGGCCGCGGCCCCGATGGATCGCTCGCCGGGACAACCTGCACCGACTGGCAGTGAGGGCATTTGGCCTGGCGCCCTACCGCCGTTTGTGCGATCTTCAATGGGCGACCACACGACGAACAGGTGAATTGCATCAGTTCCGATGTTCCGTCTTGGTTCGAGGAAGATGAGCTCATAAGGTAGTAATCCCAATTCAGCAGATGATGGGTTGGTGATCGAACGTTCTTGTCGGCCAGACTCTCCTCGGGCGAAACGAAGCTGGTCGAATCAAACTATGGTGGCGGTTCTTTGATCAGATTCCCCGGGCCGACTGGATCGTTTCCGGACGGTTTGCGATCGGTTCGATCGGGTGACTTCGAGACGACACGACTCGAGACGAACGTTTTGTCGTCCCTCCCACGCGACTCTCGGTAGAGTTGGATTTGCTGTCGAGCGTAATGCACGTCGCCGGATCGCATGAGCAGCGCGCCGAGTGATTCGATATGTTGATCGAATCGACTGACGTCGTCGGGTCGTCCGAGTTTCGGCCGTCCGAAGATGGGATATATCGATAGGCAGAACAGGATGCCCAGTATGAGCCAGTGAAAAGCAAGAAGGACCATTCGGCGAGTAAAAACGGGAGATGTTTCAGGTGCCTTGCCTCCGAGCAATCTGGGGCCTGATGGACCGCTTTCGAGAATCGCGACTTTCCCTTTGCTGCCGCACTCTTGAACGATCCGCCACGCCAGGCGGCGGGGAAGCGGGCGAGCCAGCGGGAGATTCAAAAGGAACGAGCCGTTGGCAACGAAGAGGACGCGACCGGTTCCCCATCCGGGATTCGTGACGCGTTCGACGAAGACCGAACCGTCCGCCACCAGCAGCGGCCGATGCCGGGTCGCATTCTTGGAGATGATTGAGGGCGATCGCGCCAACTTTGCGATCTCGGATTCGGTCGGCACCGAGCACACGTCGGTTACCCGCAGTTGTGCCTGCCGCGCGTCGAGTTCGGCGCCCCAATCACCACTCAGCTTCTCAGCCGCCCGGGGACTCGCTCCACGCTTAATCGTAATCCACTCATTCGACCGGAGTTCCGGGACCGCATGAATCCGTTGAAAGTGGGTGGCCCGCAATTCGGCCAGGTGGCGCAATATGCCCACTCGTTGATCGGCCGCAGCCGACTTCAACATCCTTTCCCAGTAATCGATCGACGCATCGTAATCTCGACCGATGTAGACGAGCGTACGGTTGGATCCGCCGGCTAGCCAATGATCGAAAAACTCCATCACCTTCGGTTCGGGGAGGCCCATCGCATCAGGTGCCCAGACAATTACGTCATAATGAGATAGCTGGTCCGACAGGTAGGACCAGGTCGTTACCCGACTGCCGGCCCGCTCGAACAGGCCGCCCAGAATTCGGACGCCGTTGTAGTCCAGCCCCGCATCCCCGCGGTTCCGGCCGTAATTTCCAACCGGTTCTTCAAGGCTGCCGCAACCCGCGGCCGAAAGCAACAACACGACGCACGCCACCCGCATTCCCCGGGCCGGTCGCAGGGGAACTGTCGGTCCGCTCATCTGAGCGTCGTTCGATGGGTGCGATTCGCTGCGCCGTGTCATCCAGTAGCTTGCTCCAGTTGAGAGTGAAAGGAACTCAACTCTTGCCAGCAGGCTTCAAACCGCTGACGCGTTAGCTCGTGGTGGCCGAAAAAGAAATCCTCAAATGCCTTCATGGTGTTCCGGACAACGGGCACGATTTGTGGTCGTGTACGCAACTCCCGCAAATACTGACGGTTGGTCTTTCCCTTAGATAGTCGAATCAAGTGGTGCCGGTCGAGCTCCACCAATTGGTAGGCGAAATAGTAGGTTGCCGCATGCCCGTACTCGCCGGCTTCATAATAGGACCGTGCCGTGCTCAGTAGATCCTGTTCCGATGGAACCAGCGGCAGTGGAAGATTTTCCATTCGGGCACGATTCAAGTCGGCTGTCGATACTCGCGTTCGGTCAACGATCGCCCGTGATGCCTCGGCACGCAGTGCGGCCACGATCAACGCAATAATCACGGAGGCAACGATTAACGTCACGACGGTGTAGACCAGGATGCGAATCAGTAAGGCGCCGAGCGACTCCTCAGATGCCTGGCTTACGTTGTTTGTCGCTGCCGATTCGATCGACTGCCAACGCGATGATCGGTTCGGGTCGTCGTCTCGGACGGGTGCGTCGAGCGGTCTCAGTTGATCCTGTTCGGCGTCGTACCAAGGTATATCCGGTTGGTCTCGAAACACGTCACGACCGACCTTGACCGGGTCCTCGCCGGCAGCGATCGTGCGAACGATAGTCAGCACGACGAAACAGCACGAGGCAATGACAATCGTTCTTCTCAGCCCGCCCGGCCGGAATCGCCACCCGGTTCGTTCATTTGGGGAGTTACGCCGACTGATCATGATTGGAGCTCCATCAGTCGAGCTCCTTCGGCGCGCAAACGCAACTCCACTTCCCACCCTTCCTGCCGTATGCGTACGTCCAGGTAGCTCAGGAAACGAACGACCGCAAGGAAAGTCGCCGTGGCCCACATCGAAAGTGGCGTAAAAATCGAGAGCGTCGTTAGTGTCAGCGCCCACTGATCGAAGAACATGCCCTGCAGGCAGATCAACGTGGCGAAGAACGAGGCGGTGAGCAACACGCCGTAAAACGCCGACACCACCCAACGATAAAGAAGTTCGCCGCCGTTCGGTCTGTGGATCATCAGGCTCCGACGCCGAACGGTCATCTTGTTATTCGAGGAAGCGATTAAGGGATTGCGCTCGAGCAAAACAATCTCGTTCATGAAGGGGGTCATGGCACGTCGCAAGCAAACGATCGCACACAACATCATTAACCAGAATTCGACCTGCGACCAGTCCCAGGCTGTGTCGATCCACGATGCCAATAGCCAGGCCGGCAGCACGCCTCTGAGCACCAGGTGACACCAGATGATACGCGGACTCAATGCTGTGACGTCACGAAGGACACGGCGGATGGGAGGTTTCTCGAGGAAGACGGCTTGCCCAAGGTACGACGTGGCAAAGACGGACGCCAGTGGAGCTTCAATTACCACCAGTAGACCATTCGTCCAGAAATACCGCGTGATCGCCCCAGACATGTTCTCGCCCATCGATTCGTCCATGTAGGCGGCCAGCATCCCGGCGGTGAAGAAATGATTGATCAGCGCCAAAGGGATGACGCCGAGTCCCATTGTCAATAGGAGTGGGACCGCATAAACGCGAAAGACGTGCAACCCGAGGTCAAGCGACTCGGTGATCCGCCGTTCCCTGACGGCGATCAGCGTCTTGTCGAGCTGCATCAGGTGGTCCTCCGAGGAAAACCCAATACGACAAAGTAAAACATCAACATGCCGCTCGACAAAATGGCCACCGCTGCCTTCAATCCGTAAGGGGCGGACGTCGGCGACAACAGGCCTTCGATTAACGCCGCAAAAAAGAACAGGATCATTGATACGCCCATGAGCGGCATTGCTTCCTGGGCCGTCCGCTGCAGTGAGGCCGTCCGAGTCAACCCTCCAGTGCGTATCCAGCCCAATCCGAGTCTCAGGCCGGCACCCGCCGCCACTACGATCGCCGTTAATTCAAACGGGCCGTGGGCCGTGACGAATTCGAAAAAGTTCTTGCCTTGCTCTACGTCACCTCGACCCATATATCCAAAGGACGCGCCGAGAATACAGGCGTTCGACAGCGTCTCGTACAGACCAGGCACAATGAATATTCCCCAGGCGAAACACCGCAGGCCAATCGAAGTGTTGTGCTGGATGTAAAAACCGACCATCTGGTAGTTGACGTCCGAATTCCGGCCGCCAATCGGTTCATTGAAACTGTGCTCCAACATCTCGATCATGCCTGCAGGCAGCATCCGCTGGGCCCATTGCAGATCGCTGTAGGCCATCGCGGCCGATGTCAGGAAGGTCACCCAGAACAGGACGAAGGCAACCTGAATGCAACGGTCGTGAAACAGCCGCTGCGGAACATCCACCAACAGAATATGTCGCCAACGCTTCACATCGAATCGGCGGCTGCGATAGAACTGGTTGTGCGCTCGACCTACCAGTTGATGCAGGTATTGCACCGTGTTGGGCGGTAGCTGATAGGCATCGGCCAACGCCAGATCGGCACATGCCGCGCGATACAGTTCGGCGAAACGGGCCGTCGATTCCGCGGTGGCGCGCCGCTTCCCGACCTGGTTGCATAAACGATCGAGTTCCAGCCAGTTTTTCTGGCGTTGCTCTAGTAATTGTGCGACTTTCATCCGGGTCTGACTCGTACACCCACAAGGAGTTTGTTAACGGAAGGTCGTCTTTCTTGGTGCGCCCGCCGCCGAGGCCAACTGCTGCCTCGTCGTCGCGTGCGCCGCCCGTTCTTCGTCTGCCGAGACGTCCGCAATAAAGACGCGGTAATAGACCGCACACAGGAATAGATCGTAACTTGTGTTGGCCGGCAATCCAAATCTAGCCAGTAACGGCCTCGCAAGATGACCGGCAACTTCCTGGCGTCGCGGCACAGAAAAATATCGCCGCCGCTCAGCGTAATGTGCAACCGCTCGTGCCATCGAGCGACTGATCTGTATGTCCGTCGGTAAGTGTGTCGCCAATTCGAACAACCGCGGATCGTTCAGTTCGACCATACCTGCAAACCAGGGGCGCTCGTCGATCACGACCATGGTCCGGCAGACGAGGTCTCCGAGCCGCTGATAACGGCGGCTCACGGTCATTCCGACCAGCCCGATCATGAAAGTCGGAAACAAGGGGATGGGAGGCAAACCAAACGCTTGCCCAGAGACGATCGGCCCCGTGTCAACCGTCCTCATGATGTTGCGCATTAACGCCTGAAGCCCGTTGATCGGCCTGCCGCTAATGCTCAGCACGCGTATGCCACACAAACGCTTGCCCGGGGTTTGGCCATTCATGAACGTCTCGAATATGCCCCCGTAAAACCACTCGAGCACGAAATACGCAATCAGCCAGATTGCCGTCGAAAGACCACCAATCGCCAGTGAGAGGAACGACAGCAGGGTCGCCAGCCCGATCAGGAAAAAGAGGCGGATCGCAAAATCGATGAGGTAAGCGGGCAATCGGCGAAAGGGACCGGCGACCCGGTACTGAAAAGCAATGTTCTCCGGTGTGACAATCTTGATCGTCGAATCAATTTGCGGTGGATTTGCGATCATGGATGTTAAACCGGGAGCATGTCACGGGACATCGAACCATGGCCGCAGGCCCCGCCCTCCGGCCTTTTCGTCATGGTCCCCATCCTAATCACTTTCGCGGTTCTGTTCCACTTCCGTCGTCCTAACACCATGGGACCCTCGTTCGATTCACGCAAGCCCGGATGACTTCTCTCGGACGCTGAGCTTCATCGCCTGCCTGGCCGCGTCCGGAGCTATTGACCCGGCCGGACGGCAAGCGCCTTGGTGATTGCGTCGGCACAAGGATCGCGCAACGGTTTGGTGTTGGGTTTCGCGCCGCGCGGTCTGAATGTCTCATGGCCGTCGATGAGCTTTCCAAGCCGTTCGAGCCAGTTGCTCTTTTGCTCGGCATCTCTCGTGGAGCGTTCCGTCGCCGCTATTTTGGCGGCCAAAGCCTTGCATTGCTTCATGGTTCGCTCGCCGGCGACGGATCGCTGCAACTCGCCGGCGACCTGATCCAAAACGGGCTTCATCAGTTCCGTTTCGGGCAGCATTTTTCGACCAGCCCATCGGGCCAGCATTGGAAGAGACGGTTCGGTGGCGACCCGGTATTGGTGTCCGAAGTACTTCTCGCGACCTTTTCCGAGTTCCCATAAAGCCCCGGCCCATTTCCTCCGAGTTTCGCCGTCCCCGACGTGGGCGGCCACCGCTTTAAGCGAAGCCGCCATGGCACTGCACGCAAGGTCGTTCTCGCGAGAGGCTCTCGCATGCACCGATGTGAGGTGGTGCCTGTAGTCTTCGTTCGTGCGTGACAAGACCGCCTGCAAGCCGTCCAACGCAACCTGGTAAGCGATCGTCGCCGCGGGCAAATCGCAGTTCTCGTCCTGCAGGAATGTATGCACTTTTCCAACTGCCACGCGATCCGACGGAACAGGCAACTTGGCAAGGTTGGCGAACATTCGGTTCTTCACGGTCTTGTTGTAAAGGCCATCGGCCGGACAGCCGGGTCTGCCGTCGACGGTCGCAAGCGTGTCGCGGAAGAACTGCCAGAATCGAATCTGCTGCTGCGCAGTCGTGGCCAATGCCTGTGCCGCATCGGTCAGAAGAAAGTTATAAGGATTGATGGCCAGTCCGCTCTCCAGAAGCCTCGCGCCGCCGGCGTCCCTCTTGTCTTCCGGGAGGAGGCGAAACACCGCGTAGGCGAGATTGGAGTCCAGGTACGATCGCATCCCGTAATTCACCGCCCAGGCGATGCTCTGGTGATAAACCATGGGGCGACGCGCATCCACGTCGCCGTAGAACCAAGGCGTGTGCGGGCCCGTACGGTCGTCGCCGCCTGTTACGTACTGGCTGCCACGACATGCATAGGTTTCGGTCTTTTCGTCGTACCGCATGGTCACCAGAGCGCAATGGCCCGGCTGACTGGCCGTGCAGGAAGGAATGCCGAGAATGTTGTGGGAGCGTGCCGAAATATTTGCCATCGCGCCACACACTCCGCCGTCCTTGAGCATCATTTGAATCGTACCGTATGTGTAGGCGTGTGGAGCCAGACGCCGAGCCGATTGCATGGCGTGCTGCTGGGCGATCGATCCAATGTACTCACCGTACTTCTTGAAGACGCCTTCGTCGCGAAAGGCGACCCATCGCTCCTCGCGCTCGCGTAGCGGCTGGTTGTCGGCCACGAGCAACGTCATGATCGGCCACGGCGCGGTCAGTGGGAAACGTGGCCACTTACGTTGCGCCGCTGTTTCAGCCGGAAATCGATACTTGTCGTTGCGGACCAGATAGGCACATCGTTCGCCGGGCGAAGGGATTGCGTCGCGGCTGGCCGGCAGCAGCCCCTTGGCTTCATAGGCGGTTCGGAACAGAAGATAGGCTTCGTTCAGTTTCTTGTACTGTTCTCCGCGAACCATGTTCCGACTCTTCCAGTGAATGACCCGTTCACCGCAGTCGATCTCAATCTTCTGCCCCTTGGACTTCATGTAGGCGTTAAATTGAGCCTGCAGTGCCTCACTGGCCAACACATCTGCGGCGTAGAGTGATCGTGTGCGCTTCTCGATTATCGGCACTTTCCTGGGCTTGGCCTTGCGAGCAGGAATCGCCACGCCGTTCTTGTCGAGCTTCGGTTCGGGCAACTCCTCCTTGTATCCGATAACGACCTCTTCCTCGATCGTGTGTTCGTTCAGGAAGTTGATAATGTGGTCGTTGCTGTCGAGCTTCCGCCCCGGCTCATTCGTATCGACTGGTTTTCGAGGGTCCCCGCCGATAACCAGTCTGATCGGTTCGTGCGGCGTGATGTCCGCTTTCGGCCCGCTCTTGGCATGAACCACAGCCGCCGCGAGCGCCAATTGGCGGTATTTCTCAAAATCACTCTTGCCCAAGTCCTGACGCAGCGAAAACAGCACGAGTAACACGTCGGCCACCCGCTGCCGAGTTCCATAGACACCGGCCTCCATATCCGGATCGGCATCGATCCAGGCCAAGAACTCTTTGGGCAGCGATTTCCCCTCGGATTCGAGATCGGACATCGCCCGCGTCTTGGAGTAGCTTAGAAACGCCCTGCGGACCTCGGGAGTGAATTGATACCCTTCGTTCTCAAGGGTGGCAATTAACCGGTGCCTGCATTCGTCCGCCTTTGCCGATAACGCATTGCCCCCGACATTTTTCGATGCGTTGGATGACTCGACGGTTTGGATTCCACCGGCGCCGCTGATGCTACCAGTAAAAACGACCGAGAGGATCGCTGACAATAGAATGCGTCTGCTCATGGATGTGTGTTCCTTCGCGGGCATCAGCGTGTTCTCTGTTCGGAGCCCGTTTTTCGGCGTCCCATCGCTCGAACTTGGCTGGGGAAACCGTTCGATCACATGCGATGGTCACGACGCGTCCGAATTTGATTGACTCGCGTTCGTTAGACTCTACCGGCCATTCGTAGGAGCTTGAACCTGGTCACATTATCAACTAGCGGATGTCCGATGTAAAAGGGGGTCCGCCGAGCGGGGACGTGAATCGATGGCACGACTTCTCTCATGTTGGACGACGGTCGGCGATGACTTAGACTGA
>CAYNDU010000049.1:0-13833 GCA_964395615.1 uncultured Pirellulaceae bacterium
TTACTGAGTTATACGGCGCGAGTCCCCTACCACCGACTGTTGAAATCTCCATTGACCACCTTGCTCAGCCCAACCGCTACGCGAGCCCGTTCCTGCACCCGCGCCCCGGCGCCCCGCGCCCCGGGGCATCGCACTTATCATATTGCCCGGTCGGCAGACATTCACCTACAATGCCGCCTGCTCTGTTCCCGGCGAACCGATTAACGAGATGAGTGAGTCCATGGCCAAGAAACCGCGAAATGCGATCAGTCCCACTCGAGAAGAAGATTACCCGCAATGGTACCAACAGGTCATCCGCGCCGCCGACCTGGCAGAGGTTTCCCCGGTCCGCGGCTGCATGGTGATCAAACCTTGGGGCTACGCACTCTGGGAACATATGCAGACCGGTTTGGACCGGATGTTCAAGGCAACGGGACACGAAAACGCCTACTTCCCGCTCTTCATTCCGATGAGTTATCTCGAGAAGGAAGCCGAACACGTTGAGGGTTTTGCCAAGGAATGCGCCGTCGTCACGCATCATCGGCTTGAACAGGATGGGCAGGGCGGGTTGGTTCCGGCGGGCAAACTGGAAGAACCGCTGGTGGTACGACCGACGAGCGAGACGATTGTGGGTGCCATGTACGCGAAGTGGATTCAGTCGTACCGGGATTTGCCCATCTTGATCAACCAGTGGGCCAATGTCGTGCGATGGGAGTTGCGGACTCGAATGTTCCTGCGGACGGCGGAGTTTCTGTGGCAGGAAGGGCATACGGCACATGCCACGGAAGCCTAGGCGCTCGAAGAAACGCGCCAAATGCTTGACGTCTACGCGCAGTTTGCCGAAGAGCAGATGGCGATGCCCGTGATCAAGGGTGAAAAGACCGAGGACGAGCGGTTTCCAGGTGCCGTCACGACGTTCTGTATCGAGGCCATGATGCAGGACCGCAAGGCTCTGCAGGCGGGGACCTCCCACTTCCTCGGACAGAATTTCGCCCGCGCCCAGGAGATCACCTTCCAGGATCCAAACGGCCAGGAAGTCTATGCCTGGACCACGTCCTGGGGAGTGTCGACTCGACTCGTCGGCGCCCTGCTCATGACGCATAGTGACGATGACGGCCTCGTCCTGCCTCCCCGCCTTGCCCCCGTCCAGGTCGTGATCCTGCCCATCTATCGTGACCCGCAGCAGAAGGCAGACGTGCTACCCTATTGCCAATCACTGGCCGACCAACTTCGATCCGTTTCGTATTGGGGTGATCCCGTTCGCGTGAAGATTGATGATCGCGATATGCGAGGTGGAGAAAAGAACTGGCAACACATCAAGCGGGGCGTCCCGATCCGCGTCGAAGTGGGGCCCAAGGATCTGGCACAAAACGCAACGTTCGTCGGTCGTCGCGACTTGGGGACCAAGGAGAGCATGGGCCGCGAGTCCCTCGTCGAGCAAATCGCGAAGCTTCTCGATGAAATCCAAAACGGTCTGTTTCAACGGGCATTGACACTCCGTGCCGATAACACTCGGCGCATCGACGGGCTCGACGAGTTTCGCGACTATTTCACTCCTCAAAACGCGGACGCTCCAGAGATTCACGGTGGATTCGCGCTCGCTCACTGGTCGGCCGGGCCGGAAGTGGAGCAGATTCTCAACCGGCTGAAAGTGACCGTTCGCTGCATCCCGTTCGACGAGCCGAAGGAGCAAGGATCTTGCATCTTCACCGGCCGACCGAGCACTCGGCGCGCCCTGTTTGCCAAGGCGTACTGAACCGAACCGGGCTTGTCGCGTAGAAAATGTGGCAGAGTCGGCTGGGCGTGAAAGGATGAGGCATGGGTGAAATCCGAACGCATCGGCCGTCGATGCTGTTCCTGGCCGCGTTCAGCCGCCACACCAAGGCCCTCAATTGGGCCCTGGAAAAGTCGGTTCAGGCTTTCGGCCCGCTGGCGGCCACGTCGGGACCGTTCCGATTCAATCAAACGAGTTACTATCATACCAGCATGGGGGAGGACCTTCAGAAGGTCCTGTGGACGTTTGAGTCCCTGATCGATCCCGCGCGACTGACCGATCTGAAAATTCGCACGAACCAGTGGGAGGAGGAATTCCGGTCGCTGCACGAGGGGTCGGAGGCCCGGCCGCTCAATCTGGATCCAGGGTACCTGACGGAAGCCAAACTGGTGTTGGCCACCACGAAGGATCGTGACCATCGGATCTACCTGCAACGTGGCATCTTTGCGGAAGTGACGCTCTTCTATCATGCCGGAACGTGGCAGACACGCCCCTGGACCTATCCGGATTACCAACGCGCCGAGTGCCTGGAGTTTCTGGCCGAATGCCGGACGCTGCTCCGAAACCGATTGCGTGAACAGAGTGACCCTTGAATAACATGTTATTGTGGCTCCTGGGTGGCACGTTAATTCCGAGTGCCGTGGTTTGCTGGCTGGCGGCATGGCTGATCCGCAAGATGGCGCTGCGTTGGCATTTCCTTGACCGTCCGGGCAACCGAAAAGTGCATACTTCGGCCACCCCCATGGGAGGCGGCATCGCCATCTGGATGGGACTGGTCGTGCCGTTGGTCGGCGGGCAAATCGTGTTGGCTCTGGCGCTTGCCGGAGGCCCGGACAGCTGGCTGGCCACGCATGGCATCCCGGAATTTGCGCGGCCCCACCTGGATGGACTCTGGCACCAAAGCGTCTCGCTATGGGTCCTGTTAGGGGCCGCGACTCTATTGATGCTGATCGGACTGGCCGACGATCGAAAAGGGCTCGATTGGCGACTCCGCCTGGGGCTGGAAGTCGCGGTGGCGACCGTCTGCGTGGTATGGCAGGGATGGCGCTTGACGGCCTTCATCGCGCTGCCCTGGCTCACCGTCTCTCTTTCCGTGCTTTGGATTGTGGGACTGATCAACTCGTTCAATATGCTGGACAACATGGACGGACTGTCGACGGGAGTCGCAGCGATTGCCGCGTCGATGTTAGCCGTCGTATTGCTTGCCACTCCCGACCCGCAAACACGGCAACCCCAGTTATTCGTGGCCGGATTTCTGTTGGTGCTGGTCGGCTCACTGATCGGATTCCTGGCCCACAATCGGCCGCCGGCTCGAATCTTCATGGGCGATGCCGGCAGCTACTTGATCGGATTCTGCATTGCGGTCGCTACCCTCTTGGCGACCTTCACCGAATATCGAGGCACGCGACAGCATGCCGTTCTGGCTCCGCTATGTGTGATGGCCGTGCCGCTCTACGATATGCTGACGGTCCTGTGGATTCGGTTTCGCGAGGGGCGGAGCCCGTTCGAAGGGGACACGAGCCACTTTTCGCACCGTCTGGTCGAATTGGGGCTGAGTAAGGGGCAGGCTGTGTTGACCATCTACCTGGTCACCGCCACGTGTGGCCTTGGCGCGCTGCTGCTGCACCGCGTTGACTTGTGGGGTGCAGGCGTCATCATGCTGATGATCGTCTGTATCCTGAGCGTGATCGCTATTCTCGAATCGACGGGTCGCCGGAACTAAACTGGTGTCGAAGAAACGCCTCCCAGCACGATCTGCCCAACCGAAGACGGCGATGGTCGCCGAACGTCGATTAGGCTGGGTGAGCAGCACGCTGGTACCTGCCACTCTCGCAGCGCTCCTTTCGGCGGCCACGCTGATCCCCAGCGAATCGGCCGTCAGTGAAGGCAGCCACGTTGTGATCGTGATGGCCTGGCTTCTACTTCTGGCCACCTGGCTGACGCACTGCCTGTTACAGGGCGGCTGGAAATCGTCGCCTGGCCCAACGGATGTCGCCGTGCTGATACTGCTGGCTTGGATGACGATCAGCGGCATCGTCATGATCGGATCGGGGCATGGGCGCCCCACGCTCAACGCCCTCTCGCTTTGGTGGACCTACGGTGCGATCTATTTCACGGCGCGACAATACCTGAGGCGAAGCTCTGCCATTCGAGAAACGGTAGCCTGCATCCTCGCTCTCGCCGTTGGCCTCTCAGCGATGGCCTTTTACCAGTACGTCTACAGCATGCCTGCGCTGAGGGCCGAGTTCGCGGCGAATCCGGACGCCGCTCTCCATCAGGCCGGCATCTCGGCTCCGGCTCAGTCGGCCGTCCGCCAACAGTTCATCAACCGGCTGGAAAGCTCGGAACCGATGGGACCCTTCGCTTTGACCAATTCGCTGGCCGGTTTCCTCGTACCGGGCATCGTTCTGGCGGGCGTTATGCTGTTCGAGTCCATGCGGCGCGTTTCGGACCGTTGGCCGCACCGTTTGTCACTCGCCTGCCTGGCGGCTGTCGTCTGCATTTGCCTTCTGCTGACCAAGAGTCGGGCCGCAGTGCTCGCCTCGATGTTCGCGTTGCTCGCGCTCGGCGCGTTGCGCGTGACCTGGAACAAACGGTTGGCCTGGATCCTGGCCGGCGCGACGGCGGCGATCGCCCTGCTCGGGGCCATCGCCTTCTTCTGGGCCGGCTGGGACCGGCAGGTCATTACCGAAGCCCCGAAGAGCCTCCTGTATCGGTTGGAATACTGGCAGAGCACGTTCGAGATGATTCAGGACTATCCCTGGTTCGGCTGCGGGCCGGGAAACTTCAAAGAGTATTACACCACGTATAAGTTGCCGGCGGCCAGTGAGACCGTTTCGGATCCGCATAATTGGGTGCTTGAGATCGCCGCCACCGGCGGCTTGCCGGCTTGCCTGGCCCTGATTGGGATCGGGTGGTGCCATTGCCGCCAGACCCTGGGCCTGCGACGCGCCCAACCTGCCCCTGCGGTCTCAGTCGATTCTGAAGAGACTCAGGACAATCGGCCGGCTTCCGAATCGGTGCACCAGGACGACTCGGCATCGTCCGTCGAACACATAAGGCCCGGTGCGCTGATCAGCGGTTGCCTTTGCGGGATGCTCGTGGCCTTCCCGACCGGTTGGTCCGGCGGAATGGCGCCCGACACGGCCCTGCTCTGGACTTGTTTGCCGGCTGCCGCCCTCACGGTTCGCTGCCTGTGGCCATGGGTGCGTACCGGGAAGCTGCCCCGGCATGGCCCCTTGCTGGCACTGGCTGCCCTGATCGTGAATCTATCGGCGTCCGGCGGATTGATGTTTCCCGGAGTCGGCCAGCTGGCATGGCTACTGCTGGCAGTCTCGCTCAATCCTCAGAAAGAGCACGCGTCGACGCGCACGGCGACCACAGCCCGCCGCATCGGAACTCGCCGGTCGATGGCGTTTGCGACCGGCACAGCCGTGATCGTGGCCGCGACCGCCTACCTGACCGTCTACCGTCCTCAACTGATCGCCCGTGGATACCTGGCCGATGCCAGCGACCCTCGACGTTGGCGCGACTTGGAGACCCTGTTTCGAGACGCGGCGACCGCCGATCCCTGGTGGTCGGAACCGTGCGAATATCTCGCTCAGCTAGGCGTGCAGCAGTTCGCACAGTTCGGCGGGCAAGAGAGCCTTGAGCTACTCCGTGACGGCGCGCGTCAGGCACTCGACCGTAATCCGCGATCGAGTCTCCTTGCCCAACAAACGGGCGATTGGATGATCAGTATTTATGATCGGGGCGCTGATCCCGAGTGGCTGTTTCAAGCGGTAGCAGCATACGAAAGAGCGGTCACCAACTATCCCAATAACGGTTTTCTCCATGCCCAGTTGGCCTGGGCCTACCACCTTCAGGGGCGTTCCGATCGGGCCCTCGAACAGGCCGACCTGGCGCTGCGTCTCGACCGACTCATGCCGCATGAGGAATTCAAATTGGCCAGGCAGACCCTTCAGGGCGGTCAAGCGGGCGGTGATCCTGAACAACGGATGCAGTTTTTGCGTAACATCATTGATAACAAGTAATTACGCCTCTAACGACAGGACCATGGGGACGGCTTCCGATCCCGGTGGCCTCACGATCGGGCGGGTGCGACAGCGTGCAGGTCGGTTGACGGCCGCTGGACAGGTAACGGTAATGCGGGGAACGATGGATGAGTATTTGGATAAAAATGGCAATCGTCGTGGTGCTCGGCGCGGTCGTTGGATGGGGACTCACCTTGCTCGAGTTTCAGCAAACGACCGAGGATTTCTCACTGTCACGGCCGGTTGTCAAAAAGAACGAGAAGCCGGATCAACGTACCGAGTCGATGGAATCAGACGTCGCACGGGCCGTCATCCTGGGCGAAGCGGATCATGATTTCGGCTCGATGGAACGTTATGCGGTCATGCGACATACCTTCAAAGTCAAGAACACGGGAACCGCCGAATTAACGCTCGACCCGATCCGCACGACGTGTAAATGTACCTTGAGCAATATCAACGGCGATTCCTTTGAGCCGGGTGAAATCGCCGAAGTGACTCTCGAATGGACCGGCCGAACGCTCGGGCCCGAACCCGACTTCTATCAGACGGCCGAGATTGCGACGAACGACCCCGACCAGGAGGTGCTTGAGCTGAAGATTCACGGGTATGTGACCGAGAGTATTCGGGCGTTGCCGCAGGAATTGTCGATTGGGCGCGTTTCGTCCAACATCGGGACGACGGCCGAGTTTCAACTGTTTGGATTCCGTACCGACCAGATCAAAGTGCTTGAATCTGCGTACGAAAACAAGGTACTGGCACCATTCTTCTCCGTTGCCTTCGAACCGTTACCTCCATCGGAAATCAAGCAGGAGAAGGGTGCAAGTAGCGGATTGTTAGCCAAATTGGCAATTAAATCCGGCTTGCCACTGGGCCCCATAGACCAGACAATTCGAATCAAGGCCGACGTCGGAAAAATTGTGACGATCCACATGCCGGTCAAAGGGACGGTCGTGAGCGATATCATCATCGCATCGCCCGATACGTTCAACTCCACCAGGAGCCTGTTGTCGTTCGGGGCGGTACCGCAGGGACACACCAAGGAAGCTCGATTGCATATGTTCGTGCGGGGGCCCTATCGGGAAGAGACCGACATTAAGGTCGGCTCCATCGACCCACCGGGCTGCTTCGATGTAACGGTCGGCCCGCCGCAAAAACTGAATGAAGGCAAGGCCATTAGGCGAATCCTGACCGTGAAGCTGCGATCCGATGCTCCCAAATTGAACCGGCTCGGGTCGAGCGGAGCCAAACATGGTCGAATTGTCCTCGAGACGACTCATCCCGAGACAAAGCAGGTCTATATTTATGTAAAATTCGCCGTCAAGTAAAACGTCGGATCCAGCAGACTGCCCGCGTCGGGTGACCCTTTGTCGCGACGGGTGCGGGCAGATTCGAACCACAGGGAGGAGTGCATGTTGGTTAACGGCTTTGACAACAACCAAGGGTGTCGTCTTCTTGTCGTTCTCGTCATGGCCTGCGAGTTGGGCTGTGCCGACTCGACAGAAACCGACTTGCAGACGAAATCGACGGTGCGAGTTGAATCGATGGCCGATCAAGAAACGTCGGACCGAACCAACGGAATTCCCGTGAGGTCAGTGGACGAATCCGGTAAAACGGTCGACGCCGCAGGTCGGCTCCCATGGAACGGCCCGTTCGATCGCCCGTCCATCACGAATTCCGAGGCCGGGGAATCCGCCAAACGCGACACCGGGGTGGTGCTGGCAAACGCGGAATCGCCGGCCGAGACGGATGGGGATGAGTCGGCCGTCGAACCAGAGGCCGGCCCCGCAACGGACCATCATCCGCCGCTGTTTGAGGGATGGCCCAAGCCGAAGTATGCGATCGTCGTGACCGGCCGCCAGTATGGATATGTCGAGCCCTGTGGGTGTGCCGGTCTCGAAAACCAGAAGGGTGGTCTTACGCGACGACATCAGTTGATTCGACAGCTCACCAAACGGAGTTGGAATGTGGTGCCGTTGGACGCAGGCAATCAGGTGCGTCGATACGGGCGTCAAGCCGAAATCAAGTTTCAGATGACGGCGACCGGATTGCAGAAAATGGGGTACCAGGCGATTGCACTCGGCCCCGACGACCTACGGTTACCGGCACTGGAACTGGCTGCCGTCATGGCACCGACCGAGGGGCCGAGTCGGTTTGTATGTGCCAATGCGACGGTCGTCGATTCCTCGTTTACCTCGAAGTGGACCCTGATCGAGGCGGGTGGACAGAAGATCGGGGTCACGGCCGTTCTGGGAGCGCGCAACCAGAAACGCGTGAACGATGCAGACGTCTCGCTCAGCGATGCGGCCGAATCGATCGACAAAGTCTGGCCGGAAATGCAACAGGCCTCGTGTGATCTTTACCTGCTGATCGTCCACGGATCGTTGGAAGAGTCGACCGATCTGGCTCGACGGTTCCCGCAGTTTCCCCTGCTGATAACGACCGGCGGCGCCGGCGAACCGGCCCGGCAACCCGAGGCAATCGACGGAGCCGCGACCAAGCTGATTCAGGTAGGAACGAAAGGAATGTACGCCGGAGTGATCGGCGTCTACGACTCAACGACTACTCCGTGGCGATATCAGCGCGTCCCGCTCGACTCTCGATTCACGGACTCCGACGAGATGTTGCAACTGTTGGCGGCCTACCAGGAGTCGCTGGCCAATGCGGGCCTCGAGGGACTGGGAATTCGTGCTCAACCCATCGCCAGCGGCCGTGCTTACGTCGGTTCGGCCAGTTGCGAGGAATGCCATGAGGACGAATATGAGATTTGGAAAGAGGGCCGCGACGGACATCCGTCAAAGCACGCACACGCTTTCGCCACGTTGCAACACCCGCCTCAGCGCTCGAGTATTCCTCGGGACAACGATCCCGAGTGCTTGAGCTGCCATGTGGTTGGCTGGAATCCCCAAAAGCACTTTCCCTATGTTTCAGGGTTCCTGTCGAACGAACAGACACCCGATAGGGTGAATGTTGGATGCGAGAATTGCCACGGACCCGGCTCCGCCCACGTTGCGGCCGAAAATGGTGACGTCGAACTGGATGAGGATGCCATGGATGTGCTTCGAAAGGATATGCAACTCGCTCTCAAAAAGGCGGAACAGAAATGCCTGGTTTGCCACGACCTGGACAATAGTCCTGATTTCCAGGAGAAGGGCGCCTTTGACCGGTATTGGAAACAGATCAAGCATTGACGTGAGCCACGGAAGGCATCGCCCCGGAACGTGGAGCGTCGGTCCTCGCAAAGCTGACTCTGGAGTGCCGTTAAGGCGCCCGAATCAAGATGCTAATCAGACACGGATCGAGCACTCTGACGCAGAGCCCAAGCTGCGGGGAGTGTTGGCCACGGAAACCAATCCAGGACAATATGAACCAAATCGAAAAGGGATCAATGGGCAAAGTCTATGTCGTGGGCGCCGGGCCCGGGGACCCCGGTTTGATCACCGTGCGAGGAGCGGAATGCCTGAAGGCGGCAGATCTGGTGCTCTACGATTATCTGGCCAATGCCGAGCTTCTGCAGTACGTGTCCCCTCAATGCGAGACCGTCTGTTTGGGAAAACACGGAAGAACACGCATTTGGTCACAGGACGAAATCAACAAGGCGCTGATTGAACACGCTCGCGCTGGGAGAGATGTCGTACGGCTTAAAGGCGGCGATCCCACCGTGTTTGCCCGTGCCTCCGAGGAACTGGCTGCGCTGCAATCCGCCGGGATCGAGTTCGAAATCGTGCCGGGCATCTCCGCCGCCGTCGCCGCCGGCAGTTGCGCGGGTATCCCTCTGACCGACCGACACCAGGCCTCGGCCGTGGCCTTCGTGACCGGACAAGAGTTGCGTGACAAGGCACGGAATTCGCTTTCATTCGAGTCGCTGGCGGCGTTTCCCGGAACGTTGGTCGTCTATATGGGAGTGACGACCGCCGGGACCTGGACCGGAAAACTCCTGGCGGCCGGCAAGCCGGCCGATACTCCAGCCGCTATCATTCGGCGTTGCAGTCTGCCCGACCAGACGACCGTGCGCTGCACACTCTCAGACGTGGCCCGTCATCTCACGCCTGCTACGAAAATGCGGCCTCCCGTGGTCGTGATTCTGGGACCGGTCGCATCATCGCCCATCGATTTCAATTGGTTCGAACAGCGGCCCCTGTTCGGTCAGCGTGTTCTCGTAACGCGACCTCGCCACCAGGCGGCAACCATGAATCGCCTTCTGCGTGAAAAAGGGGCGGACACCTGTTTGCAGCCGGCCATCGACATCCTGCCTCCTGAGACATGGGAACCCGTCGACCAGACCCTGGCACGACTTTCCGAATTCGACTGGCTGGTTTTCTCGAGCGCGAACGGTGTTTCTCGCTTTCTGGATCGCCTGATCGATCGCGGGTTGGATCTACGTGCGTTGAGCTCCGTCCGCCTGGCGACGGTCGGCCCGGCAACCAGCGCTCAGTTGGCCGCGTATCGACTGAACGTCGATTGCCAGCCCGCTCGGTTTCAGGCCGAGGATCTGGCGGAAGCGCTGAGTCAACAGGCAGCGGGAAAACGGTTCCTCTTGGCGCGCGCCAGTCGGGGACGCGAGGTGCTGGCCGAGCGGTTGCGGGCTGCCGGGGGCGATGTCACTCAGGTCGTCGTCTATCGCAGTGTCGACGTAACGGATGCGGATCCGGAGATCACCCGGGCTCTGGCCGAAGGCCGCATCGACTGGATAACGGTTACCAGTTCGGCCATCGGCCGCTCGTTGGCTCGTCTGTTTCCCGAGGCGATGGCCAATTCCAAACTCGCAAGCATCAGCCCTCTGACTTCCGACTCCCTGCGACAACTGGGCTTCCGACCCTCCGCCGAAGCCGAAGAAGCCACGATCCCCGCTCTGATTTCCGCGATCGCAAAACAAAGGGGTCAGGACCCTTTTTCGGCGAAAAAGGGTCCTGACCCCTTTGTTTCTTAGCGTTGATAGATCGGTAGATAGGCTCGGTCGAGCTGCATCATGATCAGGTTGCAGGAGGTGACGTAGATGGGAGAAATGCTACCGGTCCAGGAACCATCGCCGCTCTGTTCGCCGGCAATGCGATTATAGAGCTGGTCGCGGAAGGGAGACCACTCAGATTCGCTCTGGCGATACACTACCTGGGAATAATAGAGGTAGGTGTAGTGCCAGTGTCCGAATTGTCGAGTGGCGTCGCCCAGTCGATAGAGGTTTCTCTTGCAGTAGGCCAACATCTCGGGTACGTGCTTTTCGTCGTAAGCCCCGGCATTGTAAAGGGCGGCCAACGCGGCAGCCGTTATGGCCGGCCGCGAACTCCCCCGGTTATTCGAACTGTAGGAGATCCCTCCGTCCTCGTTCTTGCACTCGTAAATGTACTTCTTCGCTCGATCGATGACGTCAGCTGATACTGGGATCCCGGCGTTGCGACAGCCTCGCAGCCCTTGAACTTGTGTGATCGTGGTCGAGCCTTCGTCGAAATTGCGGCCATCCTTAGCGCTGACGTATCCCCAGCCACCTGAACGTGTCTGCGCCTGACCGCTGAATTCCACGGCCTTGGTCAAAACACGCACTAACTCGTCACGCCGCTCAGCATCCTCCTCTTCGCCCAACACTTGCGACAAGAACAACATGGAGAATCCGTGCCCGTAGGTATAACGGTTGTCCGTGCGGGGATCGCCGACGAGCCCGTTCGAACGGCAACGCGACATCAGGTAATCGACACAACGGCGGATGTTGCGGGCGTATGGGCCCTGGGTCGTGGTCGAGCCCGAGCAGATCAAGGCGGTACCGGCCAAGGCCGTCATGGCGGTAGGATACGTGCCGGCATTCCAGTGCCCAATCGAAGATTGGGTACGAGCCACCCAGCGAAGCCCGTTGTGCAGAGCCTTCTCCCAACGAGGGTCACGCTTGGAGCCAAACGCGCAACATGGCGCCAAGCCGGCACCGACTGCAGCGCCCAGTCGACCGAGCCAGCGACGACGGGACAATGATTGCTGGCCGTCTTTCATAAAATCATCGCTCCACGCAAAAAAAAGGGGTCAGGACCCTTTTTCGGCGAAAAAGGGTCCTGACCCCTTTTTTTTCAACGCTGGTAGATTGGCAGGTAGGCCCGGTCGAGTTGGAGCATGATCAAGTTGCAGGAGATCACGTAATCAGGCCCGATGCTGCTGCCTTGCCACGAACCGTCGGACAGTTGCTGAGCGACCAGGTAATCATACAGCTTGTCGCGAAATTCGCTCCATTCGGTGCCGCCCTGGCGGTAAACGACTTGCGAGTAGTAGAGGTACGTGTAGTGCCAATGACCGAAGCTGCGGCCCGTGTCTGAGATCCGGTAGAGGTTTTTCTTGCAATAAGAGAGCATCTCCGGCACCTGCCGGCTATCGTAATCGCCGGCATTGTAGAGCGAGGCGAGCGCGGCCGCGGTGATGGCCGGTCGCGACGAGCCCATCCTTCGCGAACTGTATGAGATTCCTCCGTCGGAGTTCTTGCACTTGTAAATGTACTTCTTGGCCCGTTCAATCACTTCGCCCGGCACAGCAATCCCCGCATTCCGGCAGCCCCGCAATCCTTGCACTTGGGTGATTGTCGTACTCCCTTCATCAAAATTCGGCACATCTTTGGCGCTTACGTATCCCCAACCGCCCGAATTGGCCTGCGCCTGACCGCTGAATTGGACCGCACGGGTCAACACTTCCACCAGTTCCTTGCGGCGTTCGGCGTCTTCCTCTTCGCCAAGCACTTGCGACAGGAAGAGCATGGAAAAGCCATGACCGTAGGTGTAGCGCGAATCGCGAGGGTCCCCGATCAGGCCGTTACTTCGCACCTTGGTCATCAAGAAGTCGGTGGCCCGCCGAATGTACCTTGCGTAAGGTCCCTGCGTGGTCGTCGAACCGGAGCAGATCATCGCAGTACCGGCCAGGGCAGTCGCCGGCGTCGCACCATAACTGGGATACTTCCAGTGCCCCAACGCGCTTTGTCGGGCGGCCAACGCGCGCAAACCCTTGCTGATCGCTTGAGACCAGCGAGCGTCCTGCTTACCACCTCGTGCCTGCGACAGTCGAAATGGAAAAGTCGTTCCGGCTGCCGAAGCGGCGGCGATGGCTTTGAGGGCACCGCGACGACTGCATGGATGGCCTGACATACATTTCCTCTCCTACGACCCGTGAAATCGTGCTCCAGGGTCCATCCCCCAGACCCACGCATACGGTGGCCTAAGCCGGGCCACGAGGAAGGGCCGACACAGTTGGCCCGCGTGCGGTCCTCGCTCAAGGGTCGCCCGGAACAGACCGCCGGCTCGACCGGTGGCTCAATCCACTCATTATACCGCATAAGATCAAGAAGTCGGCGGCGATCTCGCGATGACGTTGACCCGGGCCCGTCACACGAATGCCAGACGGAGGCTGCCATCTCACGCGATGACTGCAAGAAACTTCCTGCACCCGACACTTGTGGCCCAACACCTGACGCATCGGTGTTGTGAGTGACCGCTTTTCCCGGTCGAATGAGTCGCCACTCCCGTGGGTCCGAGCGAATTGCGCGGGCCTCAGCGGGCTTGCCCATCAAACGTGCGACACTCAGTCCAACTCACGGAAGGTGGAAAAACTCAAGTATCCCAAGCCTAACGCGCAAATAACAAAGGACACGTCCATAAAAAGACTGACGCGACTAAAGGGAAAGCTGAGCGCAAGGTCGGCGATAAAGAGAACCAGAATGAGGATGGCAATCACCATCCCCGTCATGCAAAGAACCTTGGGCATCAGGGGCATCCTCAAGGGGTGTACGGCTTGACCCACGACCTTTTCCCTAAATTGACACTTCCGCTAGTATAATTGGTCCGAGAATCGTGTCACGTATCCTTTTTATCCCTATAGTAGGGAACTATATGTTCTGCCAGACGGCCCGGAACAGTTGTAACACGTACACCGGTCTCCGTGTTCGTTCGCATCGCGACCAATCGGCAACCGCAGGACCATGTCGAACCCGATTGAGGCCACGTCGCGCCTGGTTCATTGTCCAACTGGCCGAACGACCCGACAGCCCAACGGGCATGCACTGCGACTCACATACCCCAAAAGGGTGGT
>CAYNDU010000049.1:13933-16811 GCA_964395615.1 uncultured Pirellulaceae bacterium
GCTCTTCAACCGGCAACGTCTTCGGATCTGCTGGGGGGATGCGAATCGCGTAGGAACCGCTCGAACATGGCTTAGCCCAGCCGACCACTGAAGACCCCCAAGTGTAAAGGATTTTCTGCGTGGGTAAATCACCGATCCACAAAATCAGTATTTCTCCCGGCGACTGGGCCGGGTTTCGCGAACAGATGCCGGTCACCCGGCGCTGGGCCTATTTCGACCATGCGGCGGTTGCGCCGTTACCGGCACCCACGGCCGAGACGGTGGAGCGATGGTGCCGCCGGATCGTCGAGCACGGCGATGTCTTTTGGCCTCGATGGGCGGAGGGTGTCGAGCAAACGCGCGGCCTGGCAGCTGACCTGATCGGTGCAGAAACCGGGGAAATAGCACTCATCCACAATACGACAACCGGGATTGGCCTGGTCGCAGAGGGTATGGATTGGCGGGACGGAGACAACGTCGTGCTGCCGGTCAACGAGTTTCCGAGCAACGCCTATCCTTGGCTCCATTTGGCAACACGGGGCGTAGAACCGAGGCAGGTCGAGGTGTCTGACGGCGAATTGGACCCGCAGAAGCTGCTTGACGCCTGCGACGAACGGACGCGCATTCTGGCGTTAAGCTGGGTCGGATTTTCGAGCGGTTGGCGGGCGGACATCGAGACGATCGCGGCAGAAGCCCATCGGCGGGGGATACTCGTCTTTCTTGATGCCATCCAGGGACTCGGAGTTTTCCCAGTGGACGTGGGGCAAGTTCCGATCGATTTTTTGGCGGCTGACGGACACAAATGGCTCCTCGGTCCGGAGGGAGCGGGATTCCTCTACGTTCGGCGGGAGCGGCTTGATGAGCTGCGCCCGCTGGGCGTTGGTTGGAACAGTGTTGTGAACGCCCACGACTTCGACCGCATCTGCCTGGACCTCAAACCGACGGCGGCTCGGTACGAGGGGGGCACGCAGAATATGGTCGGCGTCCTGGCTCTCGGTGCCAGCCTCCAGCTCCTGATGCAGCTTGGGTCGGGTCCCCGCGAATCGGCGGTCGGCGAGAGGGTGTTGCAACTGACGGAGATGGCGGCAGAGCGTTTACAGGCAACCGGTGCTGAGATCGTGACGGATCGTCGAATCGAGGCGAGGCGGTCGGGAATCCTTGCCTTTCGTCTTCCGGGTGTTGCAGCGTCAGAGGTACGGCAGGCTTGTCTGCAAGCCGAAATCGTCGTCAGTTGTCGCGGTGGAGGCATTCGAATCAGCCCTCACGCCTATAACAACCTGGAGGACATCGAACGGCTTACGCAGGTCGTGGGACGGCTCATTCCCAAACGATAACGCGCCACGCATGAATCTCGAATCACTTGGATCGAGAGTTTCCTGGCCAGCGGATCTGTCTTAGAATGGGCTGAGCCGTAGGTACCGAGCGTGCTCCCTGAGTGAGCACCATCCACTGAAATGGAACATGAAGCATGTCGACGACGCCAACCCCCATTGATCCCTACGCGCCGCCGAGCGTCGACGCGGAGCTACGTTCGGGACCAGTGATGCCACGCATGCTCAAGACGATTGCGATCGTTGCAATCGTTTTTGGCGGCATCGGCGTGCTCAAATCGCTGGGGACCGGAGTTGCCCTCGTGGCGGGCGCTCAGTTCCAGGGGATGTTTATGCCGGACGAGGAAGCGATGCCGGAAAAGGCACCCGATGCACAGCAGGCCCAGCGGGAGCTGCAGTCGGAGATCAACGCGGTCACTCAGAAGTACTTGCCTTGGAATATCATCCGCACGGTGGTCCACCTCGGAACGGCCTTGATGTTATTGGTGGGAGGGATTCTGGCTCTGCAGTCGCATGGTGTCGGGCGTGTCGTGTTACTGTACGGGGCCCTGCTGGCCATCGTCTATGAATTGGGCAACTCGGCGATGGACGTGTACATTAATCTACGGCTGCTTCCGGTCGTTCGCCGATTTGCCGACCGACTTACCGAGGGACCGGGGAACGCGGGAAATCCGGGCGAAGTAGCCCAGGGGATTATGACAGCCGTCTTGATCGGCGTGACGGTGATCGGCGTTTTGTTTGCCCTGATGAAGATCGGTCTTTATGCCGCGGCAACGTTCTATCTGGGCCGAGAATCGACGGCGAACTATTTCGCGTCCGAACCGTTTTCAGATCAGTGAACGATCGGGCCGGCAGATACCTGTGAGGCATTGACGGTGGTTGATCAAGGGGAGGACGCTTCGGTTGGCTGACACGAATCAGATGCGGCTTGCAGTCTACACCGGTTCCTTCGACCCGATAACGTTAGGGCATCTGAACGTCATTCAGCGCGCTTGCCGACTGGTTGACCATCTGATCGTCGGCGTGGGGGTCAATGTCGAGAAGCGACCGCTGTTCACCTGTGGGGAACGGGTGGCGATGATCGAGCAGACGACAGCGGACATCCCAAACATCGAAGTACGTACATTCCGTGGTTTGGCCGTTCAGTTCGTCCGAAAATGCGATGCAAAAATCATGGTGCGCGGCATTCGCCCACTGACGGACGTGGCGGCCGAGTTCACGATGCTGTTGGCCAATCGACAGCTGGCCACTGAAGTGGAGACGATTTTCCTGATGGCGGACGAAGAGCTGGCGCACGTTTCGAGCAGCTTGATCAAGCAGATCACGCCCTTGTCGACGAATGACATGCTCACACGATTCGTGCCGGCGGAGATCATTCCGGCCATTCGCGCTCGGATTCCCGGCCCACCAACTTAGGGGTTGCCGACCACAGAGGCAGAAAACGCGACGGGACGAGCGTTGTCCATCGCCGGCACAATCGGTGCATCGGTCTCCGACGAGGTCGTACCGGCAGGGGTATCCGTTCACGGCCGAAGGCCGAGAACGGATACAACGGAGGATACATGCAA
>CAYNDU010000050.1:0-16809 GCA_964395615.1 uncultured Pirellulaceae bacterium
ACCCACGTGTCCTGCTCTCGGACCACGAACCCCCCAAAAAAACAGGGTGTCTGGAATCGGAAGCTGCCGGACCGGGCCGGGGGTTTGATTCGGCTACGGATTCGCGCTATGATACGCAGGTGCCGAGGGTGACAGACGTCCACTTCCCTAATGCGACATGACGATACAGCGAGGATAATCATGAAATGTGAACGAACGGCCGTTTCGCGACGGACCTTTATCGGCGGTGCCGCGGCATTGGCCGCGTCGACAGTATTGTCCGACCACGCTCGTTCGGCGGCAATTGCTCGGCCGAACTCGAATTTCAATGGAGTTCAGATCGGCGTCATTACCTACAGCTATCGTTCGATACCGGGCAGCGCTGGGGATCTTCTCGAGCATATTACGACATGCGGGATTAGCTCGATTGAGTTAATGGGCGACATGGCGGAGAGTTTTGCCGGCGCTCCGGCCGGGAAGAAACGCAGTAGGGAATTGCAGGCGTGGCGGCTCTCGGCGTCCATGGACCGCTTTTCCGAACTACGCAGAATGTACAATGACGCAGGCGTCAATATTCATATCGTCAAGTTCGGCGATATCGGAAATGCGAACATGTCGGACGAGCAAATCGATTACTATTTCAAGGTTGCCAAAACGTTAGGTGCCACCGGCATTACGCGAGAGTTGTCCGAATCGGCCGCAGCGAAGCTGGGCCCGATCGCGGATAAGCACGAAATAATGATTGGGTTCCACAATCACACCCAGCTAAAGCCAACTACATACGACAGCGGTATTCTTAATCACGGAAAGTATCTGGGGATTAATCTGGATATCGGCCACTATGTTGCCGGTACGAATCATTCCCCGATCCCATTGATTGAAAAATACGGCGATCGAATTATCAGCTTGCATCTGAAGGATCGGAAGGTCAACGGTGGCGCGAATATGCCGTTTGGCCAAGGCGACACGCCGTTGGCCCTTTTGCTGCAATACATGAAGCGAAATAGATTGTCATTTCCCGGCGACATCGAACTGGAATACAAAGTTCCGGAGGGCTCGAATGCCGTACAGGAAGTGAAGAAGTGCGTCGAGTTCTGCAAGGCGGCGCTCGCCTAAATCTGTGGCGGTGTCCAGGTCGGAATGCCGCGTTCCTTTAGTTGCTTTTCGTAACGCACGTCCTGTGGGTGTACCGGCGAGTAAGGAACGTTTTCGTTGACCATCAGCGGAACCGTCTTGGCCCACCACGCATCGTAGATCTTTCGCAGGTCGGCCACGACATCGGGGTGGTCGGCCGCGACATTCGTCGTCTCGTAGGGGTCGGTCTCGATGTCATACAGTTCCTTGTTGTTCACGAAACGCCATCGTTGCGTTCGGACCGAACAACCGTTGAACTTGTGTTCATTCGGATCGGCGCCTTTTGCCCAGCGGCCCTTGTGGGAAAAAAGGTATCGGTCTGGCCACTCAGCCCTCGGATTCTCCAGCAAAGGAACCAGGGATCGCCCGTCGATTTCCTGAATACCAGCCGGGATTTGTGCATCGGTCAGTTCGCAAAACGTCTTGAAGATGTCAATGTGTGCGGTGAGTGCCGGAATGTCCACGCCCTGCCCCAGCACGCCCTTCCAAAACCAAAATGCTGGAACGTGCGTGCCGCCTTCGTAGGTCGAGCCTTTCCCGCTCTTGAAGCCGGCCGTGAAGATCGGCGCCCTTCTGCCATTTAGCTTGCCCCCTCTTCCCGCTTGCCCATTGTCGGTCATGAAGATGACCAGCGTGTTATCCCACGCCTTCCACTCGTCCAGCTTTTGCATGAGCAGGCCGAAGTTGTCATCGATATTCTCCAGCATCCCATATCGCCCCGCCGTATTGGCATCCCAGCCGAGATCGAGGAAGCGTCGCTTATATTTTTCGGGCGCGACCATCGGGCCATGCGGCGCGTTGGTCGGAAGGTAAGCGAAGAATGGCCTTTTTGCATCGTATTGCTGCTTGATCCATCCCAGGGCAGCTCGAAAAAAGACATCGGTGCAAAATCCCTTCGTTTGAACAATGGTGTCATTATGCAAAATGACGTTGTCGAAATAGACAGTCTCTCGAACGCGATTGGGCGGGAAATCAGCGCAGCTTCCCTCGTAGGCTTGACCGATGCCGCCGGCGCCATGAATGAATACCTCGCTAAACCCTCGGTTGTAGGGTTGGTAGGCATCTTCGTCCCCCAAATGCCATTTGCCCCAAATGCCGGTCGCATAACCGGCTTTACGGAGCAACTGCGGAAACGTGGTCGTCGACAGTGCCATACGCTCACGTTCCTTAATCGTATGCGTCACGCCATTACGGAATTCATGCCGCCCGCTCATCAATGACGAGCGAGTCGGCGCGCAAGTCGGGCTGACGTGAAAATCGGTGAAGCGAGTGGACATGCGGTAGAACCGGTCGATATTCGGCGTCCGCAGCACCTTGTTGCCCATGCAGGACAGATCGCCCATTCCCTGGTCATCGGTCATCACCAGGATAATGTTGGGCCGCTTACCGACTACGGACTCGGCGGACGCTGCACGGTACATCAAAGACGTCAGGCAGAGTCCGGCCAGCAAGGCAGTGGTAAAGGTCGTACGCACAAAAGGAAGAATACAGGATGAGCGACACATCGATCGGAGGAACATGACGAAGCCCTTTCATTTCTTGGTCGTAGATCTACGCTTGGTGTCGGCTATTGATTTCTTCTTCTGATCCCAAAGGACGTGCCGATCAAATAACACTCCGAATCGTTGGTAGTCATTGTAGTCGACCGCCTCCCGGCGCCATTTCGCCAGGGCATCGTCGTAATGGGCCTGCATTGACTTTAGGGCTTCAGTATACTCGGGATTGTGAGCGAGGTTTTGCAGTTCAAGGGGGTCTTTCTGCGTGTCGTACAGTTCTTCCGTCGGCTGCATGCCATCCTCCCCGTAGGCCCAGAAGATGTACTTCAGTTTCCTAGTCACGACTGACAGAGAGTGGGCGGACTGTGGGCCCCAAACGTTGGTCAGCGGCAATGCCTCGTGAATAGCCGACTTGGGATCATCGTAAAGCGTCATCAGGTTTCGTCCGTCCATGTTTTTCGGAGCGGTTAGTCCGGCCAGCGACAAAATGGTCGGCGCCACATCTACGTTGCCTGACAATGCGTCGCACCGCAACCGCTTCCGACTCTTAACGTGGCGAGGATCAAAGACGATCATTGGGACGCGAGACGATTCCTCGTACGGAAGTACCTTTGAACCGTATCCGTGTGAACCGCACAAGAACCCGTTGTCGGATGTGTAAATGACGACCGTGTTCGATTGCACACCCGCCTCGGCAATCGCTTTGCGAATCATGCCCACGGCAACGTCGATTCCATAAACCTGCTGGTGGTAAACGGCCATTACCTGGTCGTATTGATCGGCGTAATTCCACGAATAGAACCGCTCAAACTGCCGACCCTGCCGGCTCTGCTCGGAAAAATGGAGACCGTTCTCACGTCCAAAGTTGGCCGGCTTGTGAAACTTCTTGCCACGATAAACGTCGTTGAACCGTGGGTCTGGTGTAGCCGGTTTGTGCGGCGCCTTGAAACTGATGGATAGACAGAAGGGCTGGTTCGACCGGGCGGCTTGCCTGATGAAATCGCGTCCGAATGCTCCGTAGGACAACGTCGAGTGCGGATACTGTTGAGCGTACTCGACCATCGATTTGTTCTTCCGAGTTTCATAAGACGTTTGTCCGGGCCCGCCGCCCCAGCGATCAAAGTCGTCGGACGGCAGTCGGGCATCTTTACTATTTGGCGAGCTTACCACGACAAATCCAAATTTGCCGGCAAACGCCGTCTGGTAGCCAGCCGCCCTCAATAGCATGGGGTAGGACTTTAACCACTTCTCCTGAGTCAAGGGTCCGTGAGAAAAATTGCAGCCCGTTTTGAATTCCAGCATGCCAGTCATCACGCTCGCTCGGCTGGCCATGCATATGGCGGTCGTGTCATAGTGGTGGTCAAAAGTCATACCCTCCCTGGCCAACTGGTCTATGTTGGGCGTCTGGACATCGGCATTGCCATAGCAGCCAAGGCTGTAACAACACTGGTCATCCGCCATCAAGAAGACTATGTTCGGCCGATCGGCAGCGCTAGCCGCCGCGACGCTAACGAGCATTGCTATCGCCATACTCGTGCCAAGAACTCGCATCGTTCTCTCCCTCGAGCGTCATCGCTCATCGACGGTTGCCGGGGCTTGTAGTCGTCCCTGGATCGGCCACGTGAACATCGAGTCATAGTGGTTCAACATGTCCCGCCACGTCAGAACCACGTCCCAATCCCGAAACAAACTCACTCGTCCAACAGGCGCATGGCTCGCATCCATTTTTCGCACAATTGTGGCCATGTGGAAACCGGGTCCTCGGAAGGACGCAGTCCGTATCCGTGCCCCCCTTTCAGGAATACATGGAGTTCGGCCGGCACTCTGGCCTGCTTCAGGGCCACGTAGAACAAAGCGGCGTGCGCTGCCCGATCCTGATCATCGTTGGTCAGAGCGATAAAAGCGGGCGGAGTCTTCGAGTTCACCTTTACCAGCGGTCCCAGGCGGGACTTGTCCTGTTTGTCGAACAGGTAGGCCGGATAGATGGGCACGACGAAATCCGGCCGGCAGCTCAGCTTGTCCGCGTCATCAACGACCGGGTAGGTCGATTCGTTCCAGTGAGTGGCTGCCATGACGGCCAGGTTGCCACCGGCCGAGAAGCCGAGGATCCCAATCCGATCCGGATCGATGTGCCAGGCATCCGAGTTGTGGCGTGCCAGACGCAGGGCCCTCTGTGCGTCCTGGAGCGGCGCGGCGTGGGGCGCCTCCTGGCTGCGCCGTGGAACCCGGTATTTGAGCAGCAGCCCAGTGACACCGATTGAGTTGAGCCACTGTGCAACTTCCGTCCCTTCGAGATCCCAGGCCAGGATCGAATAACCGCCTCCAGGGCAGATGACGATCGCAGCGCCGTTGCCCTCACCCGCTTTCGGTTGATAGACGGTCAGCGTCGGTGTACTCACATCAGTCAATCGAGTGACTTCTTTTGTTCCTCGTGGTGGCAGGACTCGTTCCGAACCGATGTCACCCTTCTCACCAGGCGCCTGGGCCTTCCAGAGTTTGACAGTGACGGGCTCTCTCGCATCGAGTTGCATATGCCCGAAGGAAATGAGGATTCCAAGAACAGTCGCTGTTGTGCATCGTCGAATCATGTCATGGTCTCCGAGTGTTCAGAGCTGGCTCGCCCGTGCTGATCGGCAGGTCGAACAAGAGAGCGCGAACGAATTGGGGTGGGGGTGATCCGTGTCGAAGTAACCGGTCGTGAAACGTCCTAAGGTCGAATCGGTCGCCCAGACGCGATTCCGCTTCGCGCCGTATGCGGCTTACCTCCGTATAACCGACGAAATACTCACACATCTGTGCCGATGTAAGTTGTGCTCGCTTCCACTTGGCCACCGCCTCGCGCTCTTCCTGAAAGGCATCCTCGACGAGTAACCTCAGAGCCTCTTCTCGCGACATGTCTCTGGTGTGCACGGCGGAATCGAGAATCGCGTTCGTCGTTTGACGCAGGTACCACTTTAGCGTGACCAGTTTCAATAGTGGATCGTTGTTCAAGAAACCGGCTTCGCACATCATCCACTCCGAATACTCGGCCCATCCTTCGATGAAGACTCCCGACTGCAAAATCTGGCGGATCGTTCCATGTGCACGATTCGAGTGCGACAGTTGCACGTAATGCCCGGGCATCGCCTCGTGCATCGTCAGGACATGCAACGATCGCGTATTGTACTCACGGAGGAACGACCGAGTCTGATCATTGGTCCAATCTGCCGGGATGGGCGAAACGGCGTAAAATGTCTTCTGACCTACATCCAGTGGCCCAGGTGCATCGCAATAGGCCAGGGTGACCCCCTGTTCGAATTCCGGCATGACGATAATGTCGAGCGGATCGGGAAAAAGAGTGACCAGTTGCTTCTGCTCTACGAATTCCCTCGCTCGCTTGAGCGCTATTCGAGCCGCGGGCACCACTTCGTCGGCGGGCGGCACCTCCGCGCAGGCCCGCTCGAGCCCCGCTCGAATGATCGCTCGGCGATACGCGTCTGACGGGCGGTCGGGGAATTTCGTCAACGGAAAATGTTGACGGTAGATGGTGCACGCAATTTCGTACATTTGCTGGTGCAGCTGCACGACACGCTCACTTGCGCGTCGCTCGATTTCACTTCGCGAGAGGGGAGAGAACAGAGTGAATGCGAGTTTTCTGTCGTACAACCTGGCTCCCAAACGAAAGTCGCCTTTTGCCCGCGGCACAACGGTTTGCTCCAGCCACCGTTGCTGCTCTTCGATGGCTGCCGAGGCGATACGAATGGCGTGTCTCAGGCGTTTCTGACCGTCTGCGTCCAACGACGTTACGCGAGGCTCGATGCGTTCGGACAACATCCGGTGCAGCCCCCGGTTTTGAGAAACGGCCGTTTCCGCATGGACTCGTGGAACGCGAGCCGGATCGAGTCCAGCTCTGACCTGATCGAAGAATCGAGGAAATGCTTCCAATCGTTCGGCCACATGCTGCAGACGTTCCGGTTCCGGCGCAAAATCGCGGGCCAGGAGATTGTAGATGGCGCTGCCGGCCAAAGCGGTTGCCTCGAGCGGATTCCAGGCCCACTGTTGCAGTGATTGGATCTCCCAAATTCGGCGGTCGAGTTCGTGCCGAAGCAACGCCAGATCCACCTGTCGATCGCGCGATAGCCCAGTTCTGTCAATGGACTTCAAGTCACCGATCATCCGTTCCGCGAAACGAACTGATCGGTTTCGACCGATTTGGCTGTAATCATCCAGTGCGCCATCAAAGCGATGGTCTCCCAATCGTGTCGACGCGACGGGAGTCAAAGCGGCTGCCTGATCGCGGAACCGTTCCGCCAATTCGTCGAACCGTTGGTTTGCCGCGGGCTCGGCGCCACAAATAACTGCGGAACAGACAAGCACGACCGCCCACGGCGCGGCTACGAAACGGACTTGCATGATTCGATTCCTATTCCATCTGTCGGCATGCATACGGATCGACTAAAATCACGCACACTGACGACTGCTCTAACTTGTGATATTGCCAAGGTCGTTGGCAGTTCATTTCGCGGTATCAGTCATGCCAGTATATCACCCTGCAGACGTTTCGTCAGCGGATCGGAACACGCAGGGAGATGCGTACGAATTCTTGCGGAGTTCTATTGGGAGCGAGTCCTGCCGCCTGGAATTTCGCACGACCGCCTCTCCAGGGATCCGGTGATCGCTCGACATTCAAGGTATTTCAAGATGAATTCTCCCGACCTCGTTGCTGCTCGCGATCGACTAACGGCCGTCTACGACGGGAGTCTCACACGGCAAGCCGGGCACCGGATGGTGGACCTGGTCTCTTCACAACTTGAGTCCGCGATGCGTTGCGAAGGGGACGTTCTTCCTTGGCGTGATCCGCCCGCGAATGTCGCAGCCGCCGCCGCGGCTCTAGAGCAGCACTTGCCGACGCCCGACGATCGAGAACTCGTTGTCGAGCGATTTGGTGATCTTGTCGAGATGATGTTGCAGCGCGGCCACAACCTGCATGACCCTCGCTATATTGGGCACCAGGTCCCAGCGTCCGTACCGATAAGTGGCTGGTTTGACGCTGTCGGCTCGGTAACCAATCAACCGATGGCCATCTACGATATGGGCCCGTGGGCGACGGCAGCGGAGTGGGCCATGGTGGATCGTTTGGGCCGGTCGATCGGTTGGACGCCCGGCACATTCGCCGGAACGGTCACCCATGGGGGCTCCTTGGCCAATTTGACGGCTCTCCTGGCCGCACGCAATACTTGCCTGAGTGAGGGCTGGGAACGCGGGTTTGCGTCGAATGGTGTGGCGCCGGTGATTGTCGCCCACTCCGATGCGCATTACTCGATCAGTCGCGCTGCGGGAGTGTTGGGACTTGGCACCGAACAGGTTGTTCGTGTCAGATTGGACGCTCGACGTCGTATGGACGTTGACCATCTTGAGGAACAACTGGGTGAATTACGAGACCGGCACGTACCGGTCGTAGCGGTCGTCGCCTGTTCTTGTTCAACGCCCATCGGAGCGTTCGATCCATTGCATGAAATAGCGAAAGTCTGCCGGCGTTTTGGCGTCTGGTTGCACGTCGATGCGGCCCACGGTGGTAGCGCCTGTTTGAGCCGACGGCACAGAGGCCTGGTCGACGGACTCGAACAGGCCGACAGCCTCATCTGGGACGCCCATAAGATGTTGTTCGTTCCAGCACTATGTGCGTTTGTCATGTACAGGAACCGGGCAAGCCAATTCGAAGCGTTTCGCCAGGAGGCTCCTTACCTGTTCGATCCTACGGCGCCCGGGCTGGCAGAATACGACAGCGGCTTGCGAACGATGGAGTGTACGAAACGAGCGGCCACATTTGGACTCTGGGGACTCTGGGCCCTGTTCGGACGGCAGCTCTTCAGTGATCTTGTGGATGTCACCTATGCGCTGGGTCAAGACCTTTTCCAAAAGCTGACCGAGGCGGAGGATTTTGAACCACTCCACGAGCCCGAATGTAACATCGTCGTTTTCCAACACGTGCCGCCCGCGTTGCAGGTTGCCGATGCGGACACCGTCGGTCGATTTCAGATGGACCTGAGACGACGACTCATCGAGTCGGGAGAATACTATATCGTGTCGACGAAATTGGACGGTGTCGGAGCGTTGAGGACGACCATTATCAATCCGATGACGACCTCTGATCACCTCGACCGACTACTCGACTCGTTGCGCGGACATGGCGAGTTGCTATTGAGGTGACGACCGACCTTCCCCACCCCAAAAAAAAAACATAATTGACCTCGACACGATCTCGACGATCGCCTAGAGTCCCTCCACACTGGCGGTGAAGGCGTTCCGGCGACAGTCGTTGCGACCAAGGGCGATGCAAAAATGGGCCCGAGGCTGACGCATGGCGTTGAGGGGCGGCTCGCCGGTTAATTCCCCAGGATGGCAGGCGACGATTTGTCACGTGTCGTATTCCCGAATGGGAACAGTAGCACTTGGAGTGTGCTGGTGCACGGCGTGTGGGAGCGTCGAGAGCGGTTCAGGACCGCATGAGGGGTGAGCGATGAGGCGATGGAGCGCCGGGATCATCGCGTTGGTTTTTGGATTGACGGTGGGATCGGTTTGCGGGTCGGACGATCCACGGCCTCCGGACCTGCTGATCTCCGAATTGAACTGGGTCCGCTTTGACGTCGTCTTTGGCCGCGTGTTGGCAACCTGCACACGCACCAAGCAGGACCGTCACCGAATTCGTCGAGATTATCCTTCAGGCGCCGCTGAATCGGTCGCTGTCTCGATGGACCGTGGCCTGATCTCGTTGCGGTACTCGCTCCAAAGCGACGACCACCAGTTGACCGTGGACGTGATTCGTCGTGATCAGCTGGACATCCAATGGTCACATCGATCGCGAGATGGCCATCTGTGGCGAGTGGTCTACCGGCAGCGGCGCGAAGGCGACGTTGAGTTCATTGTGGCGAGCGACGACGGACAACGTCAGAGCTGCCGGGCCAAAAGCCTCTGGCACTTGCTGTACGGTTATCACGAGCTGTGCCGCGAGCACCTGGTGCCGGTGCTGGAGGGACTTCGCCCCAACTGGATGATTGACGATGACCTGGTCCGAATCACGGTGAACCTGATGGATGGCCCCGACGCGGGTCAACATCTGTCGCGCAACGAGGTGCAGAGTCATGTCGAGCAACTCTCGGCGCAGGAATTTCAGGTCCGCCAGCGTGCTGATCGCTTGCTGCGAGCGATGGGCCCAGAGGCCTTCTGTTACCTTGAGGAGATTGACCTCAGTAAGCTGGACACCGAACAGGGCCTGCACGTCAAGAGCATTCTAGCGGGCGCTCGCCGACGCGGCATGGACACGCCTCGACGTGTCGCAGCCTGGCTTTCGAATGATGTCCACGTGTGGCTCAGCCTGGCCAACAGTCGAGTGGCCGATCATCGAAGGGTAGCCTGTGGACAACTGCGGCGATTAACGGGAAAGCCGATCGAGTTCGATCCCGAGGCTGAACCGGAGCAGCGTGCCGCACGCTGGGCCGAGTTGTACGACGTCATTCGACGTTAGAGCGTATCAGCATGCCGGGGCCGGGACGCTACGGCAGGCGAGTCGCGGACGGCGCGCTCTCGAACGTGCGATCGCGTCAGGCTGCTCCGCCAGCTCGGCCGGTGGTCATCACTGACGAGCCCTCGTTTCTACCGGTTTCGAATCCCGGGCGTTTTCGACTCTGCCGGTAGTAGACTATACTGTTGGGAGAATCACCGTCGTTCCGCCAGGTGGAGAATGAGGTCCGCAATGCATCAATCGTTTCGTCGCGCACTTGTTCTATTCCTGCTTTTGTTTTCGTGCGCGACGTGGTTGGTAGTGGACGGTTCCTGGGGCGCTCAAGAAAAGAACGAGTCGGTACATCGCAGGTCAGCATTGCCCAAATTCGATGCGAAGCGGATCGAGCGAGTTTTTTATAACGACGTATTCACTCGACTTTCCGGTTCACGCCCGGCGCCGAATGTTAAGGCAACGAATCTGTCTTCAGGTGCCCAGCCGAACCCGGCGAATCGGCCACCGGGTTCGGAGGACGCGCCATCCCAGGCCGGCTCGACTCGATGGTCTTCATTCATATCTGCTACGACGATTGAGGACGAGGTTAAGGCGCTGAAGCTGGAGCTTGATCAGGCCATTACGACGCCGAGTGGTTTTGCCGGGAAGGGGCACAAGGCGGCACGTCGCGCGTTCGCCCTGCTGGGACTCCTATTCGCAATTGTCGACCAATATGATGGCGACGTTCGATGGAAGCGAGAGGCTGCGGTGGCGAGGTCCCTCTTTTCACGGACCGCTGCGAATCTGAAGGCCGGCGGATCGATTCAAGTCTATAATGAGGCCAAGAAGCGGAAGTTGGACTTGGAGGATCTGATTCGCGGGCAGAAACTGTCGGGGACAGCCGACGCCGAGATCGACTGGACTCGAGTCGCCGATCGATCGCCGTTGATGCAGATACTCGAGGCCCGCATCGAGTCGAATTTGAAGCAGTGGACGGCCGACAAGAAAACGATGCTTGCTCAGTTGGAGCAACTGAAACATGAGGCCGAATTGGCCGGAACGATCGGCATCGTACTGATCAAAGAGGGTATGGATGATGCTGACGATGAGGAGTACGCTGCGTTCGCGGTGAAGCTGCAACAGGGTGCTGCCGAGTTGCTGCAGGCAATCAAGACCAGTGACGACGTTGCCGCTCAAAAGGCCGTATCTACCGTAAGCCGATCGTGTGCCGATTGTCACGAGAATTATCGATAATCGAGCCCTTACGGACCGTGTCACTCGTCCCATTCGTTACCGGGTCAGGTGTTCCGGAGGATCAGTGGCGCCGACGAGTACGGGCACAACAATGGCGGTTCCGCCTTCGCCCTCGACCGGCTCGAGACGTACGCTGGTACTCGTTGTTTCAGGCACGAAGGATCGTCCCGTGAGCGGATTGATGTGACGATCCGAGTCTCCGGTTCCAAGGGCAGCTCCAAGAGCCACCATCCATGCCCGGCATCTTGCCAGATCCTCCGCCTGGCGACGTTGACCTGAGACCAGATCCGGCAACAAAATCAAAGCCGCGAACAGTGGGTACTGAGCGGTGTCTTTAAGCGAATCGAGCTCAGTCTCAATCTCTTGGAATCGTTCGCCTCGTTCATAAAACGGCTTTTTACAAGCGTCGATCAGTGTTCGCATCGTCTTCAAATAGAACGCCTCGTCGCTGTCAATCGTTTTCTCCAGGGCAAGTCGATAACCCTTCAGTTCACCCCTCGCTTCGAGTCGAGCGATCTCCTGCGCTGTTAAGATCGACATCAACTGGCCGTCTCGTACCATCTCGTACGTATGCAGGCCGACCGCGCGGTCAGCAATCCATGCTCGACGGTCCGGCGGCCAGTCGTCGAGCGTTGTTTTCAGCAACTGCAGGATCTGCCGTTGGAGCGTCGCGGTACATGCCGGGTGGTTGACGACCGCGTGGACCACGGCCAATGTCTCTTTCCGCAGCTGTGCCGCGGCCAGACGCGGCACAACGTGGTAGAGTCGTGCAAGATCGCCTTCGATCCGAAACAGATTGCGAATCGGCAACATGGCCCCCGACGGATTCCCCTCAATCAGCCATTCTTGGGCCGTGAGTGCTTCGAGCCGGTGGCTCAATCGCACATGATCGACGAATGACAAGTCTGACATCAGACCTTCGCTCAGAGGAATCGTGAATTTGAATCCTCCCGTTCGAAGCTTCTCGCGATATGCGTCACGTTGACCAATAAACTGATCGTGAAAAGCCATCAGGTTGGTGACAACGATCGGGCCCCCCTTCAGCTCGGCCTTGGGGTAGAGTTTGTCGAGGCGGTTCAAGGCGGTTGACAATGACCTTGCATCCAGAACCTGATCGAGGTCCTCGCGATCCGCTCTCCACTTGTTGTCCGACGTGGACCGGTCGAGCAGTTGAGACTGCGCGGCGTCCAAAAGCGTGGGTGTGGCTCCAGCCGCCTTTAGTCGCGAGAATTCCGCTCGTAGCTCACCATGATGGGTGCCGGCTAGCCGCGGCAACGAGCCCAGTTTCTTAAAGTCTCGGGCAGGCCCGGAATCGGGCGCATTCGGTCGCTGGCATCCACCTGCGAATAGGAGTACTGCCAGACCAGCCAAGAGACAGGGACGATGTCCGTTCATTCGTGCCGCCCTCCATGCCATCGAGCTCCCCCCAAACTCGGTTATCGTTAGAACCGTCACGATAGGACATCGAGCGGGGTCCTGTATACCCCGATTCTCAACCGTTCGAGTCTGTTATCCGATAGAGCACGCCTGTCAGTCGTGGCAGGCCCCCTTCGCCCCCCTTCGCCCGGCCGCACATACAAACTTCCCTTGCATCAAACCCTGGTTATAATGGTGCGTATGGGAATTAAGTTCCGGTGTCAAGAATGCCAGAAGAAGTTGCACGTCAAGTCGTTCCTGGCTGGCAAGCGCGGGATCTGTCCAGAGTGTGGCGCTCGGTTCGTCATACCCGAGGAGAACGCCGAAACGGCTGAACCTGTTAAGCAGAAGGTCAAGGTCGGTGGGCCGACGGATCGCCCCGTCCGAACGAAGACCGGGCGTGGTTCCGATCGACGATCGGGGATGGCCGGCGGCCGATCAAACGCGGAGGCGGCGAGCGCTCCGACCGGCGATCCAGGACGCTCGGGCAAGCGAAAAGCGGTATCGGCCGACGCGTTGACGGAAGTCCCGGATGCAGTCTGGTACGTGCGCCCTCCCGGAGGCGGTCAATACGGGCCGGCTGACGCGGCCATTATGCGGCGCTGGTTGGACGAGGGGCGCGTTGGAGCCGATTCGTACGTTTGGCGCGAAGGATGGCCCGATTGGCAGGAGGCTGGGCCCGTTTTCCCGCAGCTAAAGGACTCATCGCCCGTCGATTTGACCGAAGTCAACGCCGGCGAGGCGAGCGACTTTACCTTGACGGCCGAACGTCCCACTCCGACCCGTCCGACTCACGGTGGGCGGCGGGCGAAGAATCAACGCAACATTGCGGTCCTTGTCATTCTCGCCTTGGTCTGTGCGGGCCTGCTTGCCGCCCTTATCTGGGTCCTCAATAATCAGTCCTGAGCTGGTTGGCCTCGCGTGCGCGCGCTCAACGAAGAATGGACGGGTCCGTTGTCCGCCCGGTTTCTCATGGCTCCCCGGTTGAAACGGGACGTCCGGTCGGTACGTCCGAGTCCAAGAACCGACGAGCCCCGTGCAGGCACCGCACCCGGTTGATCTGGAGGGCATTTGTCTCGACCGGTCCGCACGGACTTGAGGCGACCGCTCCGAGAGAGAATTACGATGTGCCGGCGGCGATCATCTTAACAAGATACGGCGGCTACTTTGTGAAGTGGGTGGGCCCTCGAAAATCGGTCACCGGCTCCAAAGTCCTTTTGCCAGGATGATCAGCAGTCTGCACGTCGGTGCCCCCAAATGAAACGACAATCGACCGGGTCTTGCACGCTTCGAGCGGCTCTGTTGAAATGCAGCATGAAACAGCGACTGACCGACGTTTTTCCCAGAATGAAAGGTGAAGACCGTGATCATCGGGGTGCCCAAAGAAATTAAGCGAGACGAATACCGGGTCGCCATGTTACCCGTGGGTGTCGAGGAGTTGACGCGGGCGGGGCACACGGTCGTGGTGGAAGCTGGCGCTGGCCTCGGCTCGGGATTGCCGGACCACGAGTACTTGCAGCAGGGTGCCGAGCTTGCATCGGGGCCCGGGCAGATCTTCGAGCGGGCCGATTTAATCGTAAAAGTGAAAGAGCCCCAGCCGAGCGAATGGCCCATGATCCGGCAAGGCCAACACTTGTTTACCTACTTTCACTTCGCCGCCGATCGGGCACTCACCGAAGCCATGGTGGAGGCCGGAGCGACCTGTATTGCATACGAGACGCTACGAGATCGCAATGGCCGCCTTCCATTGCTGACTCCGATGAGCGAAGTGGCAGGACGCATGAGCGTGCAAGAGGGCGCCAAGTACCTGGAACGACCGCAGATGGGTCGAGGGATTCTGTTGGGTGGTGTTCCCGGTGTCGCGCCGGCGCACATCACCATCCTTGGCGGGGGCGTCGTCGGTGCGAACGCTGCCAAGATCGCCGCGGGGTTTCAGGCAGATGTGGCCATTTTGGACGTCAATATGGATCGTCTACGTTACTTGGATGATGTGATGCCGGCGAACGTGAACGTTCTTTACAGTGACCGACACGTGATTCGCGAAGAACTGAAACTGGCCGACCTGGTCGTCGGTTCGGTGCTGATCCCTGGCGCCAAGGCTCCTCAACTCGTAGGGCGCGAAGAGCTCAAACTGATGAAGCCGGGCAGCGTTATCATTGACGTGGCCATCGACCAAGGCGGAAGTGTGGAGACGAGCCGGCCGACGACCCACAGTGATCCAACGTTCATCGAGGATGACGTCGTACATTACTGCGTAACAAATATGCCGGGCGCCGTGGGAAGGACGAGCACATTCGCGCTCTGTAATGTCACACTGCCGTGGGCAATGGAGCTTGCCCGACTGGGTGTCGAGTCGGCGGCCAGGAAGCACGAGGCCATAGCCCATGCGATCAACGTGCATCAGGGCCGGGTGACCAACGAGGCCGTGGCGAATACGTTCGGACTGGAATGGGCCCCGCTACCGGCGTGACTCGGCTCGGGAAACGACGCCCGCACGGTGGTAGGCTCCCAAAGAGATGGGCCGTGCAAGAGATAGGTCCTGAAAGTGAATCGTAGGAGGAGACGGAAATGAGTGAGATTGGTGCGGCTCACGTCGGGATCGTGATGGGTAGCGATAGCGACTGGCCGAAGATCGAATCGGCTGCAACGGCCTTGAATGAGTTCGAAGTGCCGTTTGAGGTTCGTGTGATGAGTGCCCATCGGACGCCCGACGTTGTGATGGAGTATGCAGGCAGTGCTTCAGAGCGGGGTTTGAAGGTGATTATTGCTGCGGCAGGTGGAGCGGCGCACCTGGCGGGCGTTGTCGCGGCGCACACGTGCCTGCCGGTCATCGGCTTGCCGGTGGTCACATCCAACTTGGGCGGTCTCGATTCCCTTCTTTCCACCGTGCAAATGCCCGGTGATGTTCCGGTCGCATCGATGGCAGTCGGCATGGGCGGCCCGCGAAATGCCGGGCTGTTCGCGGTTCAGATTCTCGCCCTTTCCGATCCTCGGTTGGCCGATCAATACAAGACCTTCAAGCAGTCATTGGTCGATAAGATCGCTGCCAAAGACGCACGACTTCAGCAGCAGTTGTCCCAGTGATGAATGCCAAGACTCCGGATACGATTCGTTGGAGCGGTGGTATCGATGGGCACCTCGTACTGATCGACCAGACAGCACTTCCGGCCGACTGCCGCACCGTTGAATGCCGTTTGGTGTCCGAGGTTTGGGAAGCGATCAAGGTTCTTCGGGTACGCGGAGCGCCGGCGATTGGAATTGCCGCCGCATACGGTGTCCTGGTTGGACTGGGTGAAGAGCCGTTGGTGGATCACGCGCGTCTCTTCGCACGGATTGAGAAAGTCGTGGATTATCTGGGCTCGAGCCGTCCGACGGCCGTCAACCTGTTCTGGGCCCTCGAACGCATGCGGCAACGTGCTGATCGGGAACGAGATCGGACGGTGGCCGAGATTCGCGATGCGCTGCTCGACGAGGCGGAACGGATCCATTCGGAAGACCGCGAAATGTGTCGTCTCATAGGCCGTTTCGGATCGGAACTGGTTTCCGACCCGTGCGGCATCCTGACTCACTGCAACGCGGGCGGGCTGGCGACATCGGAATATGGCACGGCACTCGCCGTCGTCTACGCGGCTCACGAGCAGGGAAAACGGATACACGTCTTCGCCGACGAGACGCGGCCGCTGCTACAGGGTGCGCGACTTACTACCTGGGAACTTCTGCAACATGGGGTGCCGACCACGTTGCTGTGCGACTCCATGGCGGCACAGGTGATGCGCGAAGGCCGCATTGACGTGGTGATCACCGGAGCCGATCGAATCGCTGCCAACGGCGACACCGCGAACAAGATCGGCACTTATGGCCTGGCCGTGTTGGCTCGTGCCCATGAGATTCCGTTCTATATTGCCGCTCCAACCTCGACGTTTGACCTGCAGCTGTCTTCCGGTGACAACATTCCGATCGAACAGCGTGACCGTCGGGAGGTGACTCACCCCTTCGACCGAGCAATTGCGCCCGAGACCGTGGGGGTCTATAACCCTGCTTTTGATGGGACGGCGG
>CAYNDU010000051.1:0-1774 GCA_964395615.1 uncultured Pirellulaceae bacterium
GGCATCCTGTTACAGCCATTGAGCAACGCTCTCACGCGCAGGTGCGCCGGTGGCAGAAACAGCGCTGCCCGCTGGACGACCCGGAGAGCGAGGCACCGGTGCGAATTCTCTCGCAAGACAACGCGCTGCTGGTCGGATTAGTGAACAGCCGCGATTATCAGGATCGCAAGGAGAGCCTCTACCTGGCCGCCCTGGACGTGAGTCTGGAGCGGTTTGCTTTTGCGCCTCAGTTCTTCGCCGCGGAGAGTCTGTTGTACGATCGGTTGACCGCCGAGCGTAACGGCGGGGCGAGTTCGTCCAGCCTGGGCATCCAACCGGCTCCTTTTTCCGGGACGCGCGTGGCACCGGGCCGATCGCCCAACGCCCGGGCCGTTTTTGGTCAATCGGTCGGCCGGTTTGCCGGTGCCGGTCCGTCAGCCGGGTCGGGCATCGGAGTGGGACGTTTGTTCGCCACGGGCGGCGCGTTACTCCTTCGTTTCGCCAACCAGACGGTGTGGGAATTCTCAGGACCGCTCAAGGGGCATCTCAGTCAGTCCGACCTGTCGTTAGATCTTGTACAGCCGCTGTTGCAGGGGGGCGGTCGCGCCGTAACGCTGGAGCCGCTCACGCAGGCGGAGCGCAACCTGTTGTACGAGCTGCGCGCGTTTGCTCGTTTCCAACGCGAGTTCTTTGTCAGCATTGCTACCGGTTCGCGGCTGAACCAAGGCGCTCGACTCGAAAACAGCCAGCAGGCGGATGAGAGCCAATCGGGTGGGCGGAGACGCGTTGGGTTGCTACCGTTGATCGAACAGCTCCAGGTATTGCGCAACGAGGAGCGCAATCTGACGTTGCTTAAGGCCCATCAGGCCCGATTCGAAGCATTTCAGCGAGCGGGAGAGGTATCGAGCATTCAAGTCGACCAGGTCCGTCAAAACGTCGCCCAGGCGCGCAGCCGTGTGCTCAAGGCACGGCGCCGCTATTTTGCAAACCTGGACCGATTCAAACTTCAACTCGGACTGCCGACTCAACTCAAACTGGTCGTCGATGATTCGTTGCTGGCGGCATTCGAATTGGACGACAAGAAGTGCGAGATGCCGCAGCTTCCGGTTGACTTGCCGATCTTCGAATACGAACCGGCGGAAGCTCTGAGCATGGCGCTTTCCAATCGGCTGGACCTGATGAATGCCCGTGCACAGCTGGTCGATTACTGGCGCAAGATCGCCGTCAGTGCGAACGGTTTGCTGGGAGTCGCCGACCTGGAGTATCAGGCCAGCTGGCTCACCCCGGACCCAACGACCACCAGCCGCCCCCTGGCATTCTCCGGGCAACGAACGCGTCACCGACTGACACTCAACACTGAACTGCCGCTCGTCCGCAAGGAGGAGCGCAATATCTACCGGGCAACGCTTATTGAGTATCAACGAGCGCGACGTCGTTTGATGGAGTCGGTGGACGTTGTTCAGTTGGAGGTAAGAAACGAGCTGCGTGAAATCGAACGGGCTCGCCAGGACTACGCAATCCAGCGGCAAGCTGTGGTCCTGGCCTGTCGCCGAGTGGATCAAGCAAGCCGTGTTCTGGAGTTACCACCTCGACCCGGTGAACGTCGCGAGCTGGGAACCAACTCGGCCCGCGACCTCTTGGAGGCACAACAGGACCTGGTGGACGCGTTGAATGACCTGGTCCGGGCCTGGGTGGACTATCAGACGGTTCGACTGGAGCTAAAACGCGACTTGGAACTGCTGGATATGGGGCGTTCCAACCTGATCGAGGAGTAGTGTGGCCCGGGCCGGCCACT
>CAYNDU010000051.1:1874-4752 GCA_964395615.1 uncultured Pirellulaceae bacterium
GCCACGACCGGTTCCATGCGAGCCGCTTTGCGGGCCGGATAGACGCCGAAGACGACGCCCACCCCAACCGAGATACCGAGCGAGAGCACCAGGGACCAGGCGGTGACGATCGTCTCGACCTGAAACAGGCTCGTCACCAGAGCCGGCACGAGTAGCCCGACCCCCAGACCGAACAGTCCACCCACGCCCGACAATACCGTACTTTCGACGAGGAATTGTACCACGATGGCGCGCCGAGTGGCTCCGAGCGCTCGGCGGATACCGATCTCGCGTGTCCGTTCGGTGACCGTCGCAAGCATGATATTCATGATGCCGATACCGCCCACAAGCAGGGAAATCCCTCCGATGGATCCAAGCACGGCATTGAAGACTCGCTTCGTCTGCTCGGCCTGCTGAAGAACTTCGAACGGGACGACCAGGTCATAATCCTGTTTGGGATGGAACCGTTCGAGTAGTCGCCGGACCATGGAAGCGATCTGCGGCATGTCGGACAACTGCTCGACTCGGAAGCCGATCTGATGCAGCTCGAGTCGTTCGTAGCGTTTGCTTCCACCTTCCTCCACACGAACCACGTTTTCCAGACGCGACTTGGCGGTCGGAAAGGGAATCAGCAGGCTCATATTCGGATCGAAGCGAGTCGAGCCGTTTTCCACTTTCCGTCGGAGCACGCCGACGATGCGGTAGAGGCCGGAACTGTGTTTGATTTCCTGTCCGAGCGGACTGCGCGCGCCGAACATTTTTCGTGCCGCCTTGGATCCGACCACGGCGACGTTCGCGAGGCGGTCCAGATCCGACCAGCTGAGGAATCTGCCTTCCTGCAGTTCCAGTCGATGGACTTCCTGAAAGGCGGGGGTCGTGCCGACCATCTGGACCTCGACCGATCGCCGTCCTGCCCAGACGTCCTTTTCGATTTCGTACGTGGGTGCGATTGCGGTGATTCCGGGCACGAGCGATTCGAGCCGCATCAGGTCGAGCTGAGTGAGTCCATACGTGAGTATTTCGCCGCTCCCGGACAGGTGCTCCGGCCGGCGACTGTGGATCAATATGCGATCCGGCCCGAGTCGCAGTTGCTGCTCGCGCACCTCGTGGCTGGCGCCCTCGCCGACGGCCAGCAGGGAGACGACCGAAGCGACCCCAAAGACGACCCCCAGAATCGTCAGCAGCGATCGCAACTTGTGCAAGAGCAGGCTCTGAACGGCCGCCATGAAAACGCGCACGTGGAAGGCCAACATTTCTATCCCTCCCCGTCAGCGGGCAGCTCAAACGGCACTTCATCGGGGCTCAGCACCACCTGCACCCCTACGGTAAGCCCTTTCTTGACAGCGACGAATTTGTCGTTCGATTTGCCAAGCTGAATTGCCTGCAGATGCGTGTCGCCTGACGAATCGACCGTCAGACAATACGATTTCGACTTTTCCCGAATCACCGATTGGACCGGAATGGTCAAGACGTTCTTGACGGTTCGGATGTGGATTTCCACCTTGCTGTTCATTCCTGGACGCAGTCCTTCGGCGACGTGGTCGATCAGCACCTTGGCCGGATAGAAATTGACGGTACTCTTTCTCCAACTCTGCAAATCGGGCAACGACGAGACACTCGTGGTCTTGCCGGTAATCTGCAGATCAGGAAACGAGTCAACGTGCACAACGGCTTCTTGGCCTTTCTTGACCATATGGACGACCGCCTCGTGCACTCCGGCGCTGACCTGAAGCTTGTCCGTGTTGGGAATCGTGAAGACATGCTGTCTCTGACGCACCGACGCGCCCGGCTTGATCACTCGCCCGTCATCTCCTTCTTCGGGCATGGGGTAAAGCACAACGCCGTCCTGGGGAGCCAACAACTGGCAATGGGCGATTTGATCCACCAGGTGCTGCAGTTTCGCCTTTTCAAGTTGTTCGGTCGACTCAACGGTCTTGAGACGCGTTTCCGCTTGCGTCACCGTCGCCTGGGCCAGGCTGCGACTGCGCTCCAGGCCGCGTTCCGACTCCTCGACTTTCGACTCAAACTCCTGCGTTGACCGCACGTGCGTGAATTTTTGAAGCAGTTGCTTCTTTTCCTCCGCCAGCCGCAACTTGACTTCCGATCGCATCACGGACAGGCGATCGGCGTCCACCTGTCCCTCGCTCAGGTAGCCGAGTTCCTTGAGCTCCTGAGAGTAGTTAATCCGTTCCTTTGCCCGCTTGAGTTCTTCCTCGGCCAGAGTGATCTCGCTTTGCACGATGCCTTGTTGCTGCGGATAATCTCCCTGCAGATATTTTTCGCGATCGAGCCTGGCAAACCGGAGGCTCAACTCGGCCGCATGCACGTCGCTTTCCGCCTGGCTCTTGGCAACCTCCAACGCTTCGATCGCCTGGCCCGTATCGGCTGCGGCCTGCTGCACCGCCACCCGTTGCTCGAGGAGCCGAGTATTAAGGGACGAAGCGTCCAATTCAACGACGACGTCATCCTTGCGTACACGCGCACCCCGATCCAACATACTGATAATGCTGACCTGCCCCTCGACTTTGGAAAGCACTTTCACGGTGCTGGCGCTCTCGAGCACGCCGCTGGCCAGAACCGTGATGTCCAGGTTCCCGCGTGCTACGGTGTGCGTCATCAATGCGTGATTGGCACCGCCGGCCAGAACTTGCGCCAGTCGGCCCAGGCCTAGCAGACGCCCCGCGCCGGCCAAACCCGCCACTGCCACGACGGTTCCTGCACCGATCAATAGCCACCGGCGCATCTTGTCGCGTCTCGATCCCGGCGTTTCCCGAGCCAATTCGACGGCCCCCGGCATTCGGGTTCGTCGCTGGACGACACTCATGATGGACCCCTCAATTGCTAGCGATAGCTCTGGCCGACCCGCCGCCACGTGACGCAGTGCCCGTGACTCAGTGGC
>CAYNDU010000051.1:4852-16591 GCA_964395615.1 uncultured Pirellulaceae bacterium
TTGACTCAGTGGCCTTGACTCAGTGGCATTGCCGGCATACCGGCTCACCGACGGGCCGTGGAGTGAAATCTCCACAGGGCCCACAGTTATTGAGGAGTGGTATTTGGACGCGCAGCCCGCCATCGACCTGCCGCAGACTGGTCCATGCTCTCCATAGGAAAACAACCAACATGGCGAACGATACACGGGCTTTTCCGACAAATCGTGCGATCGGACCGGTTCACGTGCCACGGGGCCGGCGTTTTCCGTCCAGGCAGTCGACGATTTTTTTGGCGGAAGATCCGGGGGTTATCGGCTCCTAACACTACGCACATCGCCTATTCAATTCTCGACGAAGACAGAATCATGTCCACTGACCTACAGGCTATTGCCGCACGCCACCAGAGATCGGGAGCGGCCAGGGGTGTGCGTTCAATGGGATCGACGGCTGCCGACGATGTTTCGTCGCCGATGCGCATCGCCCTCTACTCGCACGATACGATGGGTTTGGGTCACATGCGCCGAAACCTGCTCATCGCCCAATCGCTTACCGAACAATTTCCGGCAGCCACCGTCCTGATGATTGCCGGAGCCAAAGAGATCAACACGTTTCGCGTCCCTGACGGGGTGGATTGCCTCACTCTGCCGTCGCTGCGAAAAGACCTGGAGGGGGGGTATCAAAGCCGAAGCCTGCGCGTCGACCTGCCCCATTTGATCGGCATCCGCAGCTCCGCCATTCGAGCCGCGATGGAGGTCTTTGCACCGGACCTGCTGATAGTGGACAAAGTTCCTCGTGGCGTCCAAGACGAATTGATCGACACATTGAAGGCGATACGCCACGGGGACCATCCGACCCGTTGCGTCCTTGGTTTCCGCGACATACTGGACGACAAGCAGTCGACACTTCGCGACTGGGAAAGCGGTCGGACTCTGGACGTGATCCGCGACTACTTTGACGCTGTCTGGGTCTACGGCGACCGACGCGTCTTTGACCTGGTCGACGAATACGACTTGCCGGAAGACATTGCTGAGAAAGTTGAGTTCACGGGCTATTTTGACCAGCGTCAGCGGGAAGCGTTCAGCGAGAAAGCGCCCTCTTGGACGGCGGACTTGCCGGCGGATCCGTTCAATCTCTGCATGGTTGGGGGTGGCCAGGATGGCGAACCGCTGGCCCGGGCTTTTTGCCAGGCCGTGCGGCATACCCCGGATCCAGCGGTGCTCGTGACCGGACCGTACATGCCGGCGGATGCGCGGAGAGCATTACAACGGCGAGCCCTTGGAATCGACAATCTCTCGGTTCTGGAATTCGTTCCCGAGGCCGACTGGTTGATTCACCGGGCGTCGCAGGTCGTCTGCATGGGCGGCTACAACACGGCCACGTCGGTGTTGAGCTTTCAGAAACGGGCGCTGGTCATGCCTCGCGTCACTCCGCGACTGGAACAGCTGGTTCGATGCCGGCGGTTTTCCGACCTGGGCTGGATGGACATGGTACATCCTGCTGATCTGGAACCCGATCTGATTCGGGGCTGGTTGGAATCCAGAAACCTGTGGTCCGGCGACTGGCTTGGGCAAGTCAATTTGAGCGGCTTGCCAACCATTCACGGCCTGATCCGGGAGCTCTTGCCGAGTCAGCGATCGGCATCTTCTTCTCTCTAAGCGGCGTTTTCTCTCTAAGAGGCCTTGCGCCTCGGGACATAAAAGCGGATGAACCATTCAACGTCACGTCGAATCGCCTACGTCGTCAAGCGATACCCTCGATACTCGGAGACCTTTATCGTCAATGAGATTCTGGCCCACGAGCAGGCCGGCCTGGATATTGAGATTTTTGCGCTGCGGCCACCGGCCGATACGCACTTTCAAGACCGAATATCGCGAGTCCGGGCGCCGGTAACCTATCTGCCACACACATCGGTCCGGGCTCAGGCTATGTGGTCGAATATGAAGTCGGCAGCGGGCGAGCTGGACGGCCTTTGGCAGCATCTTCACCAGGCCGAGCACGACAGCTACATGGAGGTGCACCAGGCGGTCTGCCTGGCTCGCGAGATCAAGCGACGTGGCATCACCCATCTTCACGCCCACTTTGCCACCAGTGCCACGGCGGTCGCCCGCCTTGCCGGACTCATGGGCCAAGTGCCGTACACACTCACCGCTCACGCAAAGGACATCTTTCACGAAAGTGTCGACCCGGACGACTTGAATCGAAAGTTGGCCGATGCGGCCGCGGTCGTCACGGTCAGCGACTACAACCTTGATTTTCTGGGGCGAAACTACCCCGATGCCGGCGGTCACGTCCACCGCATCTACAACGGGCTTGACCTCGATGATTTTCGCTACGAGTCACCTGCCCAACGACAGCCGACGATCGTGGCCGTTGGCCGACTGATCCCCAAGAAAGGTTTCGGCACTCTGGTCGAAGCATGCAACATTCTGAAACAGCGTGGTGTGCCGTTTCGATGTGACATTCTGGGGAACGGCGAGCTGGAGCCGGAGTTGGCCACTGCAATCGCAGAGAAGGAGTTGACCGAGTCGGTCCATCTGGTCGGTCCGCGCCCGCAAGCCGAGGTGATCGAGCGAGTACAGTCGGCCAGTGTTTTCGCCGCTCCGTGCGTGGTTGGCGAGGACGGAAATCGCGACGGACTTCCCACGGTGCTGCTCGAGGCGATGGCGCTTGGCACGCCCTGTGTCTCAACCGATGTCACCGGCATTCCCGAGGTGATTCGTGACCGTGAGACGGGCCGCATGGTCGCTCAATTCGACGCGACGTCGCTGGCGTCGGCGATGGCAGAGCTGCTCGACGACCCCCAACAAAGAGTGCAACTTGCTCGTCGAGCACGCCAGCTGATCGAACGGGACTTCGACATCCATCAGAATGCGGCCCGGATTCGACGGCTGTTCGCTTCGTGTGCGGGCAGGAATCAGGATACGACGCCGGCGCGAGCTGAAACGGCGGTGGTGTAATGCGAGTGGCCTATGTCTGTCTTGATCCCGGTGTGCCCGTATTCGGGTGCAAAGGCTGTTCGATTCATGTCCAGGAGATTCTGCGCGCGATGCTGCGGCGAGGCTGGCGTCCCGAACTGTTTGTCGCGCGAACCGGAGGAGATGCGCCAAACGACTTGAAGCAGATTCCTGTCACGATGCTGGACGATCATCAAAGGGCGAAAACCGGACGATCCAAGCGCAGGTCGCTCGGCGACGCTCGCTCCAGCTCGCCTCGCCAATGCAAGAGCAACCAGGATGTTCACGACCGGGGCGTGCGAGAATGGGCCGTGATGCAGGCCAACGCTCGATTGGGAACATTATTGCCGGAGGCCGGACCTTGGGATGCCGTATACGAAAGACACGCCCTCTTTAGCAGCTCGGCCATGCGTTTCGCGCACGATCAGGGAATCGCCGGCGTGCTGGAGGTCAACGCGCCGCTGATCGCCGAACAGGCTCAGCATCGCATTCTCGTCAATGTTCAGCAGGCAGAGCGACACGCCGGCGACGCATTTCATCACGCCTCCTGTCTCATTGGCGTTTCGCGACCCGTGGCCGACTACCTGGAGGCGACGACAGGGAGCGGTCGAAAAATACACGTCGTTTCCAACGGCGTCGATGTCGACCGTTTTGCACCGAGAACGAACGCCAGGAACCGCAAGGGCCGGCAGAGGGACAAGACGTCCTTCGTCGTCGGTTTTGTCGGGACTCTCAAACCCTGGCATGGAGTGGCCGACCTGATCACAGCGCTGTTTCAACTACATGAAACGGTCCCTCATGCACGCTTGCTGATCGTCGGCGATGGGCCTCAACGCGAAGACCTGGAAAGACAGGTGGCGCAACGGGGCCTGGTTGATAAGGTGGAATTCACTGGTGCGGCCCCACATGACGAGATCCCCGACCACCTCTCGCAAATGGACGTGGCTGTCGCACCATATCCTCGGTTGCCCGATTTCTACTTCTCGCCTCTAAAGATCTACGAGTATTTTGCGGCCGGCCGGCCCGTCGTTGCCAGCAGAATTGGCGGGCTCGACCGGGTCATTCAACAGGAGCAGACCGGATTGCTGGTCGAACCGGGTCACGCGACCGAACTCGTCGGCGCACTGCGGCGGTTGGCCACCGATCGCGAGCTCTGCGACCGATTGGGTCAAAATGCTCGGGAAACCGCCTGTCGTCACCATTCCTGGCTCAGCAAGCTGGCGCAAATCGCATCGGTGGCCGGGTTGGATGTGAATGAGAGTTACCCACCGACCGTACCCGCCATGGAAGAGGTCGGATGATGCGTCAGAATCCTCACAACATGCGACAAGTCGTGCCAGGGCTCTGGGGCGTCTATCGTCATTTTTGGCCGGACATTCGGCCTCAATGGCGCCGCATCCTCATATCGATGTTGGCCTTGGGCGCCACCATCGCACTGCGCATCATCGAGCCCTGGCCGCTGAAATTCCTGCTCGATCGAGTGATACCTGTACAGGGAAACTCGCCGGCTCCGGGCGGGTGGTTACAGACGCTCGACGCCGGAACGCTCATGTGGATCGTGGCATTGAGTGTGATCATCATCACGTTATTACGAGCGACGGCGGATTATTCGAGTAAAGTCGGCTTCTTCCTGGTCGGCAATCACGTGGTGATCCGCTTGCGTGAGCGACTCTACCGGCATCTGCAGCAGCTTCCGCTCGTCTTTCATCGCCAGGCGCGGAGTGGAGACATGGTGATTCGCGTCATCCGCGACGTCAATCTGCTGCGCGACGTCACGGCGACGGCTATGTTGCCCTTGTTTGCCAGTGTCATGATTCTGGTCGGCATGGTTGTGGTCATGTTCTGCCTGGAATGGCGATTGGCACTGGTGGCCTTGGCCACGGTACCACTTTTCTGGATCACGACTGTACGGATCGGTCGAAAGATCCGTTCTTCGGCTCGACGGCAACGGCAACGCGAGGGCGCGATGGCAACGGTCGCTTCCGAGACGATCGGTGCGATTGCTTTGATCAAAGCGATGCGACTCGAGGAGCAGTTTGCCGAGACGTTTGCGGCGGGCAACCGGAAGAGCCAGTCCGACGACTTGAAGGCAAGCCGACTTTCCACTCGACTCAGCCGCCTGATTGACGTTGTCCTGTCAATTGCCACGGCGATGGTCATGTGGTATGGCGCTCGGTTGATCCTGAGTCACGAGATGCTGCCGGGGACACTCGTCGTTTTCTTGATCTATCTGAAACGAGCGTTCAAGCCGGCGCAAAATTTCGCCAAGTACACTGCGCGGCTGGCAAAGGCGACGGCCGCGGGCGAGCGCGTGATCGAACTGTTGGCCGAACCGACCGAATCGAACCTGGACCGGCGGACGGACGTGGCACCGCCACTTACGGGCCAAACCACTTTGGACAAGGTCTCGTTCGCGTACGGAAGAGGGCGGCCCGTTTTCGATCATCTTTCCCTGCGGATCGAAGCGGGCCAACGGGTTGCCATCGTCGGGCCGTCAGGAATCGGCAAATCCACGTTGCTCGGCCTTCTGCTGGGCCTTCATGAACCGACGTCGGGACGTATCACGTTCGACGGCCGCGATGCAGGACGCTTCCAACTCGATTCCTTGAGGGATCAATTCAGTGTCGTCCTGCAGGACAATGTCCTGTTTGCAGCGACGATTCGCGAGAACATTGCTTGTGGTGCGGGAGAGGTCAGTGATCGCGCCGTCTGCGAAGCCGCCATTCTGGCCAACGCCGACGAGTTCATTCGCCGCTTACCCGACGGGTATGACACGATGGTTGGCGAACGGGGTCAGACACTTTCGTTGGGACAGCGTCAGCGAATCGCTATCGCGCGAGCCGCTTTAAGAAGATCCCCCTTCCTTCTCCTGGACGAACCGACCAGCGGATTGGACGAGGACAACGAGCAGGCAGTGCGTTCGGCTCTTGTGCGTCTGACGGAAAACCGCACCACACTTATGGTGACGCACAGCCTCCCGCTGGCCGCTACGGCGGACGTCATTGTTCACCTCGACCAGGGGCGAGTTGTGGAGCAGGGATCGCACGCCGAGCTGATGCGCTCCGACCGCAAATATGCCGCCTTGTATCGCAGACAGAACGGACAGGCCACCCAGGTGACTCCGGAGATATCGAATGCCTGACTCTCTGATTGACAAGCCATCCTCGCCTTCTACCGCCCAGGCCACAGGACCATCCGCTGGGCCAGCCGAGGTTCGAGGAAACGAATCGCCGTACCTGTTTGCCGTCGGCTGCCCTCGCTCCGGCACGACCCTGCTCCAACGCATGCTCGATGCACACTCGCAACTGGCGGTCGCCAACGACTCGCATTTCATTCCGCGAGTATTGGAGAAGCACGAGCCACAGGTCATCGAGAACGGTCGAGAAGGCAACCCGATATCGTTGACCGAATCGATGGTGCGGGGTGCCCTGGACTACCATCGATTCTACCGGTTGGGGTTGGATCGTAACCGGGTACTCGCTGCCGGTGTTCGGGCCGAATCGTATCAGCAGTTTGTTCAGTTGATTTACGAGGCGTATGCTGCCGAACATCGAGCTCAATGGGCGGGCGAAAAGACGCCCGATTACGTGAGGCATCTCGATCTGCTCAACGGCATGTTTCCTTCCGCACATATTCTGCACATCGTGCGGGACGGCCGCGACGTGGCACTCTCACTTCAAGGGTGGGCTCACAAGAAAAAGGGGCCCGGTAGGCTCGATCTGTGGGACAGCGAACCGGTGGGCACATCCGCCCTGTGGTGGCAGTGGCTGCTGCAAGCCGGTCGGCGGTCGGCACAAGGCCGACCCGATATGCAGTACTTGGAGATCCACTACGAACGTCTTGCCCGGGATCCGACCGAACTGCTTCGCCACATTGCCGACTTTCTTGGTGTCCCGTACGAAGCCGAGATGGCCGAATTTCACCGCGGCAGACAAGTGGCATCTCCCGGGCTGTCCGCGAAGAGCGCCTGGAGCCCGGCAACGCCCGGTCTGCGCAATTGGCGCAATCAGATGGAGTCGGCCGACGTGGCGCTCTTCGAGGTTCTTGCCGGCCCGACGCTTGAAGCATTCGGGTACGAGCTGACCGGCTTGCCGGTCGACGGCTCAATTCAACGCCGCGCGGAGATTTGCCTCAATTGGTGGCAAAACCATATGGAAACCGATCGATAGTCGGTTGGAAACTTGAACGAGGAAAGTCAAACATGTCCTGTCAGGCGAATCGGCTGTTAGCTGAGCGCGATTCAGAGATTCCGGGCTTGGGAACGGTCTTGAACCCTGAAGCACTCACGGCGTTGCTTCCGGCCGACGGCGGTCATCCGACCGGCAAGTGCCGGATCAGTTACATCCGTTACAAACCGCGCACCGCCTGCATCGTCGGTTACACGTTTGAAGACGGACAGTGGATGCACGCCACTGCCCGCAATTGGAAGGACTGGCGAGTCAAGCGTGCTGCCTATGCTCGACAAATGGAACGTGCAGGTCGCCCGCTGACGTCGATCGAGTCTCACGCAATCTGCGTGTCCCCCTTCCCTGTCGACCGCGGGTTGCCGTCACTCTGGCGATGGCTCGACAGTCGACAAAACGCGAAGCTCTTCGCCAAGGTCGTGCCGAGCCGCGAGCACGATTGTGTCTGGGCGCTCAAGACACTCGCCTACAAATACGAGCGGCGCTATGCCGGACAACTGACTGCCAACGGACAACCGTACGCCGTGCTGAAATTCTATCGTGACGGCGCTTATCTCAACCTGCGCCGAGCGTTGCGAACGCTCGACAGCAAGATCGTCCTTGCGATTCCTGGACAACTTGGCCGCTCTCGTCGACATCAAGTTGTCGCATTGCCGTGGCAGGAAGGCCAATGCCTGCAATCTCTGATCGCATCGTCTGCGCCCGTCGAGGATGGAGTCCATCGGACGGCCGTGGCCTTGGCCGAGTTGCACGCCAGCCCGACGGGCGACCTGCACCTCGAACGTACCGATGAACTGGCCAGCCAGTTAACAAGCCTCGGCGGATACCTCGCCTGGCTGGCTCCCGATTTGGGCACCCAAGCTGCTGAATTGGCTCGACGCCTGGCCTCCAGACTGATGGCTCTGACCCCGGTCCGGACTGCCATTCACGGAGATTTCTACACGAATCAAGCGATCATCCAGTGTAATCGGGTCGCTCTGATCGACCTCGATAATGCCGCCATCGGCGATCCGGCCCGTGATCTGGGAAACTGCCTGGCTCACCTCGAACTCGAGTTGCTGTACGGGCACCAAGACCCGGTCCGAATCGGGCAGTTTCGCGAGATATTTCTGGAGAGCTATCGACAAATCGCGGGCACATCGTCCAGCGTTGATCGTTGCAGTCTGATGGAAGCGATCGGCTTGTTTCGTCTGGCAACCGACCCGTTTCGCTACGCGCAAACCGATTGGCCGACTCTGATTGGCTTGATTCTCGACCGCGTCGAACGCCTGCTCGACCGACCCGCGTTTCGTTCGCCGTCGACCGCGGCGCATTCGCGGAAGCGACAAACGGCGAAAACGATCCGGCCCGCAAAGGAACTCGACGGCCAGAGACCTGATCGGTCGGCCGTGGAGGGGAGCATCGCGGAATTGACCGGGTTGACCGGCGACGCGACCTTCGCATTCCTGCGACCGTCATTAGACCAGTCGTCAGCCGGCCCGCGGCTGCGATCCTGTCTGCCGACGCTGTTAGCGGAAACCGACTCCTGCCAACTCGATCAAATCCGCGTTCTGCGTCACAAGCCGAAGCGGAGATGCCTAATCGAATATCACTTCTCACTGCACGACCAGCCATTGCAGATACTGGGAAAAGCCCGTGTGAAAGGCCTGGACACACGCTCGTTCAAACTGCAGCAGCAACTCTATCACCTGGGATTCGACCGCCATTCTGAGGATGGGATCAGCGTACCACCTCCGCTGGCCGTGATTCCGGATTGGCGAATGTGGCTTCAAGCAAAGGTACCGGGCACCGTGCTTACAGAACAGTTGACCGACGCGACCGAGAGTGTTGCCGAGCAGGTGGCGACGGCACTTTTCAAACTGCATCGCACTCCGATACTTACAGATCGTCGACATACGATGGCAGCGGAATATCAGATCCTCGAGCGGCGGCTGCGCCGTGTCGCCACGAATTGCCCGGAATGGAATGCGCCCATCGTTCAACTGCTCAGCGGCTGCCGACAGTTGGCCATGTCGGTCGCCGACGATCAAGCAGCCAGCCTTCATCGAGATTTCTATCCCGATCAGGTGATCATCGACGGCAGACGGTTGTTTCTATTGGACTTGGACCTTCATTGCCGCGGCCCGGCCGCTATCGACGTCGGCAATTTTGTCGGGCACACCATCGAATGGTCGCTGAGGACGACCGGGCGACCCGACGGCCTTGCCGACTTGGAGCGGGCATTTGTCGAACACTACCTGCGACTCTCTGGTCGTCCGTTGCGTCAGGCGATCGACGCCTGCACCACCCTGACTCTGTCCCGACACATCTCGATCAGTCAACTGATCCCCGAACGCCGGCACATCACCGAGACGCTCATCGAATTATGCCGGCAGCGCGTTGAAAGACGAAACTCGGGGCGCATCGGATGTGTCTGACACGTGAGTGTGCCTCGCATACCGGTTATAGGAATTGGGCAACTTCGAACCGTTAAGCCGTGACACCGGCGCAGTTTGCGTTTCCGAGCGAAAATAGGGTGTCGGCACGAGAATCGAAAATCTTCAGGTTTTTTTCTCGGCGTAAGGTATTGTCTTACAGGGCCTTCGTGACATGCCGGGCATTTTCTCTCAATTTTGGGATTTGCGGAGTTGCGCATCGTTCGGCACACTCGAAGTAGGCGCTGCGCCGGGGCTCGACGTCCCGATGCGTGGAGCCCCTTGAGGTACGGAGAGAATACGATCTGCGACGCCGAAACGGTTTGAGGGTGAGGTTGGCCATGAAGACACAGGTTGCTTGGAAATTGTCTCTTGCCGTAACCACGGCGATCGCGCTGCTCGGCTCCGTGACGGGAGTGGCCTCGGCGCAAGTCTGCCAAACCTACCGGATGGTCCAAAAGACGGTCTGCGAACCGCAGCAGGTGACAGCCTACCGTCTGCAATACGAGACGGTGATGGAAGAACAGACCGTCACCGTACAGAAACCGGTGTGGGAAACCGAAATGAGGGAACGGCGCTACCAGGTCGCCAAGCCGATCGTAGAGACCAGCGAACGCGAAGAGCGTTACGAAGTTCTCAAGCCGGTTTGGGAAACGACTTACGAGGATCGCAGCTATACGCGGGTCCGCTACGTCAATGAAACGGCCGAGCGCGAGGAACGGGTTGTCGTGAACAAGCCCGTGTGGGAAACGGAATACCGTGAGCGACGGACGGTCGTGCGACGACCGGTGACCGAAACCGTATTGCAGGATCGTTCCTACACCAGCTATCAGCCGGTAACCTCGTACCGGACCCAATACGTTGACCAGGGCAGTTATGTCAACCAATGGATGTACCATCCCGGTCAACCGAAATCGCGACTGCGCTGGTTGCCGCCGTCGGACACGATCGACCCGGTCACCGGGGCCATCATCCATCACCGTCGTGGACTGAATTGGGTTACCTCGCAAGACCCGGGCCGCTACACGGTCCAGAAACAATATGTGCCCAACGTCGTTGCCCAGAGTATCCCGCAGACTTCGTACGTCCCGCAGGTCGTGTCACAGAAGGTGCCGGTGCAAGTGACCCGGTATCAAGACGAGGTGGTCGTACAGAAAGTGCCGGTGCAGGTCTATCGCAACGAACAGGAGATTCAGGTCCGCAAGATTCCGTACACGGTCCAGAGACCGGTTACCGAGAATATTACCTACAAGGTGCCGGTACGAACGTGTCGATGGGAGCGACAACAGGTGGTCAGGAAGGTGCCCGTTCGAACGGAACGAATTGCCTATGAGCAGCGCGTTGAGCAGATTCCGGTCCAAGTTTGCCGGTATCGGCAAGAGACGAAGAAAGTCCTGGTGCCAAAGACCGTTGCCAATTGGGTCCCTTATGTAACAACTCGCTACGTGCCTCGCACAGTCGTCATGCAAGTGCCTGTCGATATGCCCTTGGGCCTGATCGACTCGACCACCACCACCTATTATCCTCCCCCGCCGGCCGAGATTCCGATCGTGTCACCGCCTGCCACGGATCCGCAATCGGTGGTCAAGAAACCGGCAACAGATTCTGGGGACGGCCAACCGGGCGCAGGCGGCGATAAGGTATCCGAAGAGTCCGACCCTAAGGACTCGGACGAAACGGGCAAACCGTCGATTGACGCCGGCAATGGTGAGAAGAAAGCCGCGCCCGCTGCCAAAGAGTCGGGCGACGACGAAGGCAAGCCGAAATCCGCCTGACCCGGTCGGCACCAACTGCGAAGAGTGATTCCAGGTTGCTTCGCCGCGTTCGCCGCGTTGGCCGCGTTCGCCGGTCACCAGGGGCTCCGCTCGCCGTGTCGTTCCCCTGCGGCGTTTCCCGTTCGGACCCGAGGACACGAATTCACTCCGATTGAACGGCAGGTCTGAATTCTCTCGGACCCTATCGTGTATAAGCGTGACCCACGTGGTGAATCTCTCGATCCGCCCGCAGCCACGTGATTGCCGGCTTTCGGGCAGAGGCGAACCACGGCTACGTACATCGTTGAGTGCCCGATCGTTGACCGAAGCCCTCACGACGTAATCCCTCATCTTCGCGGCGCATGCCGCGACCTTCCCCGCGGCGCATGCCGCGACCTTCCCCGCGACCTTCCTCGCGACCTTCCTCGCGACGTTTTTCGCGACGTTTTTCGC
>CAYNDU010000052.1:0-2433 GCA_964395615.1 uncultured Pirellulaceae bacterium
CGGGCCATTGATGTTGAAACTCTGAAACAGGTCGGACAGATGATCCGCGCCGGCCGCCGGCCGTAGCGGACCGGTGAACAGGCTACAGGGACAATCTCCGGCAGCTGGCCGGAAGGGAGACAGGATGAAGACGATTTGGCTGCTAATCGCCGTGTTCCTGATCACTGTCGAAGTTCGCGCGGAGGAACTGCTCGTCACGTTTGGTGCTTCCTCGGATTTGGCGGCCAGGTATGGCGATCATAACCTGACCGGCAATGCGAAGCTGAGCGGGGACGTGGCGGCACCACGCATCATCATTGGAGGGCTGGATCTGGACGGTCTTGGTGCAAATGATGACAAGATCGACATGAGATTTTCCGTGGCGGCCACAGGCGGAGCGGTCGCACGTTTGGCACAGGGATACCGGTTGGATACCGGATATGCGCTGACGTTCAAAATCGCCTCGGCACACATGGTACTGGGAACGGGCGAACGTTCTGACCTTGACGGCCGATTCGTCTCGGCCACCGGAAACAACCGGGGAGCATCTCTGAGCGTAGAAAACACGGGAAAAGTTCTGATCCTGACGAGCACCGCGTCCGGGAACAACCGCGCAAGAGGCATTGTTGCCAGGTTTGACGTGCCGGTGGACACGTCCAAACTCGCACCACCGATCATTGTCCCTGTTGCCGAAAAACCGGCGCTGAACAGGAGCCGCAGCAGGCGATCCGGTGACGCACGCAAGACGCGGATGCCGGCGAAGCCCCCGATAGCTGTTGTTCCTCCGAAGATCGAGACGGAGTCGGTGCTCCTGCCGCGCCTATTCTGCGACAACATGATTCTCCAACAAGAAACGCGAAACACGTTTTGGGGATGGGCGCGACCGGGCGAGGCGATCTCCGTGAAAGCCAGCTGGGGCGCGGAAGCCCAAACCGAGGCCGATGCGGACGGGAGATGGAAGCTCTTTCTCGAGACCCCCCAACATGGAACGGGCCATTCATTGACCATTCGTGGCGGGAAAGACACCATCCACATCAAGAACGTCGCAATCGGGGAAGTCTGGTTGTGTGTCGGACAATCAAATATGGGTTGGTCGATGGGCAATTCATTCGAAGCAGAGAAGGAGGCAGACGTCAACGTGCCGGACTTCCGTATTTTCAGATCCGCCCGGGAACATTGGCATGCTCCGCTGGAGCTTCCGCGAGATCGTCTTTCGCATTGGAAACCGTGCGATCCGGCGTCGGCAGCGGAAACGTCGGCCGTCTCCTATTACTTCGGCAAGAAACTGCACCGGGAGCTGGGCGTGCCGGTAGGCATCATTCAACAGGCCTACGCCGGAACACCCATTGAAGGATGGATGCCGTGGGATATCCAAAAAGACGACCCGCGTGCGCAGGCACACAAGGCCGAACTGGACGGGCGAGCGGCAATGACAGGTTCTCGGGCACAGGCACTGGATGATTTCGAACGCGAGCTGGCCGAATACAACGCCAAGATCGATGCCGGCGAGACCATGAAGAATAGCGTCAAGTCCTTGTCACCTCCGATCATCACCAAGCCGGCAGACCTGGGTCACCAGTATATCGGGCATCAGTTCAATGCCATGATATATCCGATCCGACCTTACGGAATCCGCGGCATAATCTGGTATCAGGGTGAACGCAATTCGAAGGACGTTCCGCAGGCCGCCCATTACCGAAAACAGCTTGCCACGCTGATCGGCTATTACCGAGCGACGTGGCATGAAATGTCCGGCGGCAACGTCGCCGACAATTTTCCGTTCCAGGTCACGCAACTGCCTGGTTGGACCGCGGAGCAAACTGAACCGGTTGAAGGCCTTGAAGCTCCATGGGCAGTCAACCGGGAAATGATGCGACTTGTCACGATGGACGTGCCGAACACTTCTATGGCGGTTTCCATCGACACCGGCGATGTGGTTGCTTTGCACCCCAAGAACAAGAAGCCCATTGGAATCCGCCACGCATACCTGGCGCTCAAGCAGACCTACGGCAGGAAGCTTGTCGACTGCGGCCCGCGTCATACGAAACAGATGATTCGAGGCGCGACCGTCGTACTCACGTTCGATTCCATCGGTGGAGGGATGGTATCTGCCCGGCCGGGCAAGCTGAACGCCTTCGCCATCGCAGGCAAGGACAGGGTGTGGTATTGGGCCGATGCGGTGATCCAAGGAGGCACGATCGTCGTCTCATCCCCCGACGTTCCCGAACCGTTGGCCGTTCGCTATGCATGGGGCATGAATCCGTCCCGGCGCAACCTGCTCTATAACCGGGAGGGATTGCCCGCCTCTCCCTTTCGCACGGACGATTGGCCATTATTCGATCCTGATGCGGAAATCGTCACCGTAAAGAAACCGGCCAAGCCCGACGGATACGTCAGCGTCGACTGGGAACGCCCCGCGATGCGGCAATAGCACCCGCGGGCTGTCTTGAACGC
>CAYNDU010000052.1:2533-16498 GCA_964395615.1 uncultured Pirellulaceae bacterium
GCCCAAGTTCACGCCGGACTTCTGCACGAGTTCATTTCACGACGCGAAGATGCATGGCAGATTCAGATAACCGGAGGCGCCGTGCCGATTTCCACCGCTCGGCCATATTTTCTGGACCGGCACGGTCCGTAGCCTTGGATGTTGCCCTCACCACCGCGCGGCGCAAGCGCATGACGCCATGGATCACCCGCGCGCCAAGGACTTCAACACTGCATGGAATGCCGGTTTCGGCTGCCGATTTCGATCGAAGAGTGTTGGATGATTGACTCGTTTCCAAGGGAAGTTGTTCAACCAACTTTCACCATCATGAACATTCCAGAATGAGACTCTCAAAATGACATCTTCGTATTTCTGAAAGAGGTCAAATAGCCGGGCGAATTGTTCCGCCTGACACGTGAGCAATTCCGGAGGGCAACCGTCGGGATAGGGGTTGTACTGCTTCAACTTTTCCCGGTTCTTTCCGCCGTTGGCCCACCATACGCCACGTGGAATCATATCGATATCGAGTTCCGAGATTGCGATCTTGAGCTTCTGCGTTCGGAGCAGAACAAGAAGATCTTCCAGTTCCCCGTACGGCACGTCGTCCAGATTGTAGTGACCCTGAATTCCGATTGCCGCGATGGGCGCGCCGTGCTGACGCAGATTGTCGACAATTCGCACCATGCGATCACGCCGCCATTTCTGATGGAGATGATAGTCGTTGTAGAGTAGCAGTGCATCCGGGTCGAGTTCGTGTGTATATCGAAACGCTTCGACAATAAAGTCATCCTTCAGCAGTTTCGCCCAGACGGAATCACGGAGATATTCATTGTTTTGGTCGCCAATGGCTTCGTTCACGACGTCCCACGAATGGACGCGGCCCTTATATCGCGTAACCACGGTCTTTATGTGCGTCTTCATGCGTTGCATGAGGACCTCAGGGCTTACTTCACGATCGCCGTCGCGGAAGAACCATTCGGGTGTTCGATCGTCCTTGGCCCATACCAGACAGTGGCCCGAGACTTTGAGACCGTGATCCTCGGCGAACTGCACGAATTGGTCGGCCTTTTCGAACGCGAATTCTCCTTCTTGCGGTTGAATCGCGGCGAACTTCATACAGTTTTCGGGTGTGACATAGTCGAAGTGGCGGACGACCAGACGTTCATTTTCAGGCGATCGTAAGGACTGCAAACCGACGCCGACGCCGATAGCGAATCGCCCTCTTACGGCTTCCTTGAGCGTGGACGCTTCTTGTCCCACGACGGGTACCGGAGTCATCGTCATCGAGAAGGTCAGTGCCATGAGAGTGCACGATGTGACCACGTACTTCATGTTTTTCACCCTAATCAGCGGCCAACGAGAGTCTTCGACCTCGCGCTACGACCTGCTGTCTTTCGACCATACACGCATGTGGAAATCGTGGGCGACAGGTAACCACGTCAATCTGACAAGTTATACACCGTCAACAGCCCGATCGCGACAACCGTTTGTCAATGTTGCCGCTCTCACTCGCTGAAGTGTCCTTTCTGGCAGGAGCGGACGAATGCGCCCTTCCAGGAAAATCCTGGCAGCAGGCGACACCCGATTCTCAAGGTATCGACCAGGCCAGGCACGGGTGCTGGAGATGGGAGCAAAGTGAACGGATATCATCATCCCCGGAATTCGAAGCGCTTTCCCGGGAGAGTGTCAATTTCGATCACGCCGCGGCGATCGGTCTGAAGCGGCTCGGCCATGTCACCATCCCCTTGCAACAGAGGTTTGGGCCATGGGCTCAGCAGCCGGAGTTTGCCGCCGACCGTCGATTCGATCGTTACCTGCCGCACGACGCCATCCTTTTGCTGCGCCGATACCAGGAAACCACCTTGTGCGCGAAGGTTGTTGAACCGAGCATCCTGGTCATCGGGCCAGCAGGGGAAGACGCGAATCGTATCTCCGACGCTCTGCATCAGCAACTCCGTAATGACAGCCGCCACGCCAATACTCTCCGGCATGAACGTGCCGTGCGCGTGTCCCTGCCACACAAATAAACCGTTTGGTAGCTCTCGAGATGTGAACCATGTTCTGGTAGCCGTAACAGCTTCGGGCATGGACAGCCGCGCCCTGGCGATGTTGAACATGATGTGCGAGTTATTCCCGTTGAATCGTGTCTCTTTGATTGTTCGACGGAACAACTGCTTGACGGGCTCCGGAGAAAACCAGCTGACCTGTTCGGCGGGAAACACCGGGGCAGCAGGCACCGTGATATTGTGAACCTTCACCTGCTTGTGTTCGCAGCCCTCCCAATCTACGACGACGGGCCGGCCTTCGGCATCGGCGGCCACCGGGTAGTCGGCCAGAAGGGCCTTCATGGCCCGGCACTTCGCAGCCAGGTCCGCATCCTGTCCCAGCTCTTCCGAGGCACTGCAAAAAGCATCGAAGGTGTAATGCACGTACGCCACGTCGAAGGGGCAGTTGGCGATCCCGAATGGCCCATGTTCCGGGCTGTACGAGGGGCCAAGCAGGACTTTGCCCTTCTCATCCCGACGGCACTGTTCCATAAACGAGACGTAGAAGCGAGCTGCTTCGCGCAAGGTAGGGTAGATCTTCGCCTCGAGGTAGTCCTGGTCCGGTTGGCAACGATGCCTGTGCCACAAGTTCTGGGCGGTCATCCCAACCATGCCGATCGTCAGACCCCAGGGGTTCATATGTAGTTGTCGTCGATTCTTGCTTCGGCAGACGGCGGGATCCGGTTCGTGGAGGAACTGGGAAATGGAATAGAATACGCCTTCGCAGTTGTAAGCTTCCCGGGCCAGCCACTTCGCTCGCGGTAACAAGCTGTGTACATAGCCGATCCATGAATCAGCAAGCTCCGGATGATTTGCGGAAATCACCGAATAGAACGGTTGCCACGAATTGTAGTTGAAGTGGAAATCGGCGTGCCATGGCGTGGCGTCGGTGGCCAGCGGTGGCATCAGGCCGGGAGGCGCCGCTCCGGGTCTGGAGATTGTCTGCGCGAAATACAGCATGCGGTACCACCAACGCTGCAGAACGTCGTCAGCCAACTCGATCCCACTCTTCGCCCAGTACTGATTCCAAACGGTCTCATGTCGGTTGATCAGATCAGATTCTTTTTCGGCGAGCGTACGCTTTGCCAACGCAATGGCGGCATCGCGGACGTCACCCGTCCGGAGATCGAAGGAAGACACGATCGAGACGGCCTTCAGCTCCTCCTTCGCAGCCACCGCCAGTGCGTACGACATCCCCGCATAATCGAGATCGCCCGGCATTTCCATCCGAAGCCAACTGATCCCGTCCGTCTCGCCCGTCACCGCGCGCGGGAGCGTGGCTGCGGTGATTTCTTCCAGGGTCACCCGTTCGGCGCACCGGATCAAGACAACATTCCGATCGGCCAGCACGCGGATTGACGTTTTCTGATCGCCGTCCCGATCGATCGAGGCAACGGCGCGTTGCAGATCGAGACGAGCCTCCAATGGCGTCGCGTGGCTGGGCAAAAGAACACGGGTCTCTTCGTCTCCCTGCCTCAAACTCAGCGATTCGACCACGTTTTCCGCCCTCTCTCCATCGGCGGTCATCGCGTAGAGTTCTACGTGCAGCACGGCTTGGACGTCGAACGGAAACTGAACTTCACTCGTCGAGATCGGAGATGGCTTCCACCCGGACGCCAGGATGTTTCGATGGTCTTTGTTGTAGACGTTCACATAGTACGACGAATTCGCCGAACCACGAAGTTTCAGACACACGGTCGATGCTTCGCTCGCGTCCGGCAACGTCGCGCGGTAGCCGGTGGAAGCTCCGGCAGTTCCGCCAACGTGCATTGTGGCGCTCAATTCGTCATCTGTGGTCACGAAGCCATGATCCGCGGCTTGGCGAATGCATGTCCATCTCGCGCCATTCGCGGGCCCGGCCCCACCGATCCGCAACGCCGCGGCGCACCGCGGCTGCGGATACAGTTTCTTGTAGCTGGGTGGAGCACCGACCGCGCCAGAGACCGAATTGTCGCCGATATTGACTCTTGGCAATTCCCCATCTTCCGACGTATCGACACGTGCGTCCCAGATGTCGTTCTTGGTAACCCGCATGTACAGGCCACCAGCCTTTTCCCAAACGATCCCATACAAGTCGCCATTGCCCACGAGCAGACTCTCGCGCTGCCCGTCGGCCATCGACGAGAGCACGACATCCGCCTTTCGCAGCGCCGCTTCGAACGGGATCTCCGCTTTCGTTTCTGCTCGGCCCTGCTGGACGCCCAATGAGGCGGACAACAGTATCACGACGGGAGCCAAATGTGTGATCGTCTGTTCCATTGTCCGATACCCCTTACACCAGAAACTGCGTTCAAACGCCAAATCCCTCGTCTCGATCGTCGCTTCTTTCTCTTGATTGCACAAACAGCCCGGTCATGAAATCCGGTTCTCTGTCACACCGATCGCTGCGGTAGTGCGTGGTACCGTTTTCGGAACCGACGATCAGGTTGAACGGACAATGAGTCACTTCTTCACCGGCGGCTGATTGACCTTGGAGGGCTCTGGATCGAATTTTGCCCTGTATGTTTTGTATTCCGGCCAGGTCAGTGTGCCGTCCTTGTCGGCATCGGCCTCAGGGTGCCTGGCAAAGTACTTGTCCTTCCACGCTCCAGCGTCTGCCTTGGGCCTGTTCGAGTTTTTTGGCTGCCACGCGGGCTGGGGCGGAATGCTACCGGGCTTGGGCAGCCTTGCACGAAGCCGTGCTCGGAAGTGTGCAAGTCGCTCGGCGTACTCCGGCTGTGCGGCCAGATTGTCCCATTCGTACGGATCAACGGTGGTGTGGTACAACTCCTCCATGCCGTTTTCGTAACGAATGTAGCGCCAGTCGCGAGACCGTAGTGAGTAGCTTTCACGCGACGGGTCGTACTTCATCCTCCATTTGTAAAGCGCCGTGAGCGCCTCGTCGGGACCGGACCACTTGCCTGCTTCGGGGTCTGCCAGTAGCGGTCGCATGCTGTAGCCGTCGAGCGGATGCCCTCGGTCATTCTTCATCGTGCTGCCGGTAAGGTCGCACAGGTCGATCAGCGTGGGATAGACGTCGATTAAAGAAACCGGCTGATCGCAAGCTGCACCTGCTTTGGCATTTCCGGGAGCACGCACGATGAGCGGAACGCGCGTGCTTTCCTGCCACAGCGAGTTCTTATAGAGATAGTCCTTTTCGCCCATTCCCCAACCGTGATCACTGGTCAACACGATGACGGTGCTCTCTCTCAGGGGCGACTGATCAACCACATCCAAAATGCGTCCGATCTGTTCGTCGACCGACGCGACACTCGCCAGGTAAGCCTGAATGAAATGTCTAAGTGCCTCATCGCGCGTTGGATAGGATGCGACCAGCTTCTTGAAAAGCCGCGTCCCCATGTCTTCGGTGCGAGAGGAGTTCGGTTCTGCGCCGTCGGCGATACCTCGAATCGAGCGGGCGTGTGTGTCTTCGACATCGCCGGCACGGATCACAGGCAGCTCGATCTCGTCCAAGGGAAACATGTCGAAGAATCGCCGCGGCACAATCAATGGCGTGTGCGGCCGGATGAACCCGATGCCCATGAAGAACGGTTGTCTGCCAGAGTGCTCGGCAAGACTGCGGAGATTTTCGACGGCCCAGTCTCCGTTGAGTTCGTCCGGAGTCAGGTCGCGGTCTTCTTGCGAATCGACTCGAAGTGGGTGGGCGCGATTTCCCCAGCCGCCGTTGTGCCACGCGAGCGGATGTCCGTCGGGCGTCTTGCGTCCTGCGATACTGACGAAAGGGCCAAACGAGCCATCGACCGGGCCAATCTCTCGATACGGCGCCGGAACGTCCGGGTGAGCCACTTTCTCACCGTTGGCGAACGCAAACGGACCATAGTCCGCCGGGTTGCCATACTGCTGCCATTCCTGACGTACCATATGGTGCATGAGTTTGCCCGTTCCGAGTGTTGTGTAACCATTGGCTCGAAAGTGATCCATCATCGTCCGCGAATTCTTCAGGACCTCATACGTGTCCCATTTCGTGAAGCCGTAGCAGCCCGAATCGTGCGGATAGATTCCGGTGAACAGGCTTGCGCGCGACGGTCCACAAATCGGAATGCTGCAGTGCGCTTGAGTGAAGCGAACACTCGTTTCGCACAGCCGGGAGATATTCGGCGTCCTCGCCTGGGGATGTCCACCGAAGCCTTCGACATAGTCATTCAGATCGTCGCAGATGATGAGCACAACGTTGGGGCCTTCGGTTGCAAATGCCGAAACCGCGCTGAATAAGCACAGGGCGACACCTGCGGTCACGGACCGCAGCGACACAAAGCATGGGCTCGTTCGGGCCTTCATGGTTCTTCCTTAATCTCAGGGTGTCAGGGCATTGTTTCTAACCTGGTCGACGCCGCTGGAGGAGACATCCAAATGGAGGTCAGTTCCTTGACGGACAGCGGAAACAGGTCGATACATTCGGCGGCCCACGTTCGCGTCATGTCGCCGACTTTCACCCAGTCTTGCGCGTAGTTACGGTCACCGGGCCGAGTTGAATCGACTGTTCACAGTCTGGCGACCGTAGTTTCAGCGCGGACATTCAATCGGTGGCGGCGACATACGCAGGTTAGTAACTCGCTCGGACTCGCATCAGATCGGTGTGGTTTTCGGCAGTCCTCGCGGGACGTTCAGCACGGCTCAATTGTCTAACGACAACAAGGCGAATTCAAGGGACGCCGCGTCGATGTTCTTGCCGTTGGTCAGTTTCACGGAGATATCATTCTCGCCGTTGTGTAGCGCTTCCCGAGCCGGTTCGGGAAGCAGAACGGTGCAGTAGGGGCGGTGGCCGGCTCGGTCGGAGTTGCTGATGGTCATCACCGCCCGACCATTCAGCCACAGCTCCCATTTGCCGGCGCCAACCGTGTGCATGGCCAATCGCCGTGGGATAGCTGCCAGCGTGATTCGGTGCGACTGGCGGACGACTTCTTGTCCCTCCGAGCGGAACAGTACACGAGTACCTATCGGTTCGTACAGCTTGCGGTGCCAGCGGCCGAGTTGATCGACCGGAAACTTGCTCACCTTCCTATCGTAGGTCAGCCAGCCGTTGCACTCATGTTCGACATCGGAGATCTGCGTGTAAACGGCCGCATTCAATCCGCCCGAGCGCATAAGTCTCAGGTTCGTCAACCAGTCCCGATAGCGAGGTTCCCATTGGGCAACCGACTCATAGCTCTCGCGGCCCGTCTCGCCCATCGGGTTGATCTTGGCCTGCTGAACCTGATCCTTGTGCCAGAGATGGCCGGGAAGCGACACATTGAACCCGCCGCACTCACCGCACAGCGTCGCCCGGTCCGTGAAGTCGGCTCCATGGGCCGGGGAAATGTTGAACGAGTAATCGTGATTGTCGTAGATGTCACCCACTGGAAAATCGGACCAGCCGCTGGCGCAGGTCACTAGCCGCGATGGATCGTGCTTCTTCGCCCAGTTTGTCAGCCGCTCCGTGTCGTACTGCCCCCAGCCCTCGTTGAACATGATCCACATGACGACCGACGGATGATTGTGCAGATGGTCCATCATGCGGCGCTGCTCCAGTTCCCATTGGTCGGCGCTGGCGGACGTGATGTTCTTGTCGAATTTCCTGCTGCAGACGAAGTCCTGCCAGACGAGAAGCCCCAACCGGTCCGCCTCGTAGTACCAGCGCCGCGGATGAACCTTGATGTGTACGCGGACCATGTTGCAGCCGATTGTCTTGAGGTACTGCAGGTCGTAGCGCGCGCCCTCTTCGGACGGAGGTGTCATGGCACCGCCGGGCCAGTAGCCCTGATCAAGCGGGCCGAACTGGAAGATCGGATCGCCGTTGAGACGGATCCGGTTCAAGCCCGCTGCGTCCGGTGCGATGTCGATCGTCCGTAAGGCGAAGTAGCTGCGAACAGAGTCGACGACCGTGTCGCCACGTCGCAGTTCGATTGTCAGCTCATGGAGTGCCGGGTTTTCCGGCGACCATCGTTCGTAGGACTCATCAAGCTTCAAACGCAACGTCGATCTTGGCCCACCGGCGACCTCCGTGGAATCTTTCTCGGCGACGGCGCGAACGGTCATCCCGTCCGTCCGGCCGGTGGCGTCGATGGAGATTTCGACCGAGTTCTCGTTCACCGCGGGCGTAATCTTAAGGCCGCGGATACTCGCTTCGACGGGGACCGGCTCCAGCCAGACACTCTGCCAGATCCCACTGTTTGGATTGTAGCGGAATCCACGTCTCGCTTCCGGCAACGCCTGCTTGCCAACCGTCTGGTCGCCCATGTTCGTGGGGTCCCAGGCCACGACAACAAGCTCCTGTTCAGTTCCGTCGGCCAGCGCGTTCGTCAGGTCGCACGTGAATGGCACGTAACCGCCCTTGTTGTCACCAACCTTTTTTCCGTTGAACAGGACCACCGCGTGCCAGTCGACAGCCTCGAAGTGCAACAGGATCCGCTGTCCGGTCCATTCCTCGGGGACCTCGAAGGTCCGCCGATACCACATCACCTGGTTGGGTCGAACACTCTTCACCACTCCCGATAGCTGTGCTTCCGGGCTGAACGGAACCAGGATCTTGTGAGGCCAGTCGGTGGGCCGAGCAGGAAGTTCTTTGAGCAGTGGATCGAACGTGGCGTTTTCGACCCGCCCACCGGTCCAGCCGCGGTCGTCACCGATAAGGGTGAAGTCCCACAGCCCGTTCAGGCAGAGCCAATCCTTGCGTTTCATCTGGGGGCGGGGGTATTCGCGCCAGGCGTTCTCCGGTGTGACTTTCTCGCCCCAGGACGTGAGAAGGTTGAACTGGTCGGGTTCCGCCGATCGATTGAGGCTTCCGGGGGCGACTGGCTTTCGCGGAACAACGGCGATCTTGACCTTATCGGCCCTCGTGGCCTCGACGACATGGGAGTCGATGTATTGACCTCCCCGTGTCTGGCGGCAGTGGATGGCCAAAACGTTGCGTCCGGCGACCAGTGCCCTACTCGCCTCGTCGCTCAAAGAACGGACCTCGTACTGCTTCGAGAATCCTTCGAGGCGTGCAACCAGCCGGCCGTTGAGGAAGACTTCGGCGTCTTCATCATGATGAATCAGGAGGGCCGGCTGCTTGGGAATCGAATCCAGTTTGAAAGTCTTTCGCAACCAGATTGCGGGCGTGCTCCACTTCGTCCCGATGCGTGCACCGGGCGTGCCTTGCGTTCCAAACCCTCCTCGTCCCTTCGACCAGGCCGAGTCGTTGAAGTCCGGCATCGTCCAGTCTTCGGCTGGTTTCTGAATCGTGTATCGCCAATCGTCGACGATCTCTTGGGCAACACTCATCGACGCGATGACCGTTAGAGCGAGGCAGGCAGAAAGTGCATGTGATAATTTCATGAACATGAATGGTGCTCGAATGTGGTGGCGATCTGTCTTCTTGTTAGGATATTGAGAGCAATCAGGGGTCCAACAAAATATGGTGGCGGACATTGCTTTTGTCAACGGAGCCACCATCAGCAAGGGACTTACGTCGCGTTTCGACACGAACTCTGGAGAAGCCCCCTATCAGCGATCGGCCCGATGATCGAAACGACGGATCGAAACGACGGCGTCGGCGGTTATCACTGGCAGGCTGACCTGAGCGGACTCCCGAAGCCGGCCGAGGGATCCGGTTTTCGATCCCGCGACATGCTACACACACTTACGCAGAGACTGATTCCGACATTTGACGGTGAACATTGAGAGGAGACAACGATGGGCAAGATCTCGATTCACCTGATACTCAGTTGGCTTGCCGTCTGGGCGTGTGCCGCTCGGGCGGAGGAGAGTGTTCTACTTGATTTCAACGTGCAGACTCCGCCACCGCCGGACTGGGCGGTCGAGGGCTATGCCTTTGGCGTCCACGACCGGGAACCGGAGTTTCGTCAGCGGGCGGCCGTGGCGTCACGGAACCAACGGCAATATCAGACCGGCAGGATAATATCGCCGCAGTTCATCATCGACGACGACTACCTGCAGATCGTCTGTGCGGGTGTCTTCCACCCGACGCGTTGTACGGTGGTGCTGGTAGTGGACGGTGAGGATGTGCGGTCGTGTTCTCCCGAGCCGGGCTGCGGTTTTCTGGGGTCGGACGCGAGCCCCGGCTCGCTGGCGGCGCCGGTGAAGTTGTTTCAGCCTCCTGTTACAGCGGAATATTGGTTCGACCTGCGATCGCTGCAGGGGAAGCGCGCAAAGATCCAGGTTCGCGACGAACATCTGAACGGTTACTTTTCGAGGGTGAAGATCGTCGCCACCAACCGACAACCGCCGGCAGACGCCAAGGTCGTGACCGAAGCGGTGAGCTGGTTGCCGGATCGATATGAGGCGACGATCAACGGCGATTTCCTGCTGCTCCCCGTGGGCGCGCTCGCAGGTACACCGCTGCAGGCGGTAACGGTACAGATCGACGGCCGGAAGATGCTCAAAGTCGATTTGCCCTTGGCCTTCGGCTCGATCCCCGTGGTTGGCTACCTGCCCGTTTACGACCTTACCGGCCACCAGGGAAAACCGTTAAAGGTATCGTTTCATAGCTACACCGGCCACGACCCGGCGCAACCCTCGATCCAGACGCCGATCGGTCGCGAGATCCCCGGTCGTGTGGCTGCGGACGACAGGCCGGCCTTCCACATTTACAACCGCATCGGCTTGCTCAACGATCCCAACGGGCTTGTCTATGCCGACGGCGTCTACCATGTCTTTCATCAGTTCAACTACAACATCACCGCCTGCTCGTGGGCGCACTACGTCAGCCGTGACCTCGTGCATTGGAAGGAACGGCCGGTCGGGCTGTGGCACGATGGGATGGGCTCGATGCACTCCGGTTCGGCGTCGGTCGACGTGTTGAACACATCCAATTGGCAGACCGGCGACACACGGCCGGTGATCGCGGCTTATACCGCCTCGCGCGGAATGGGTGGCCGCGACAAGATCCAGATACAGTGCATCGCCTACAGCATCGACGGCGCCCGGACGTTCACAAAGTACGAGGAAAACCCCGTGCTCGGCGAGTCGCAGGTGCTGGCCGAAGGTTCCGATAGCGCCCGCGACCCGAAGCTGTTCTGGTTTTCACCCACCAGGGGTCGCGACCCACACGCCAGGGACGGACATTGGGTGATGGTTCTGTTCGAGGGCAACTCGCTCAACATCTACACGTCCGACAACCTGCGCGACTGGGAGAAGCACGGCCACATCGACGGGTTCCACGAATGCCCCGAGCTGTTCCCGCTGGCCGTGGGTGGGGAGCCGAACAACGTCCGCTGGATCATGTACGGTGGCAGCGGCGCCTACCACATCGGCACGTTTAACGGCAAGACTTTCGAACCGGAGACCAAACAGAAGATCCCGATGTATGACGACGGCCGATGCTACGCGGCCCAGACAATAAACAACACTCCGCCCGGCCCCGATGGCCAGCCCCGGCGAATCCAGATCGGCTGGCAGGGTGGGCGGCTCGGCCAGCTCTCGACCCCCACCGAACTGACGCTGCGCACCACGCCGCTCGGTCTGCGCGTGTGTAAGCAACCGGTCGAAGAAATCGCCAAGCTCCGCACGCACTCCGTCACGCTTGACGGCATGGAGCTTGCCCCGGGTGCCGCCAACCCGCTGGCCGCCCTCAAGGGCGGACTCTATGACATCGAACTCGAAGCCGACCTCTCGCAGGCCGACCGCCTCGTGCTCGACATCCGCGGCGTGAAGCTGACCGTCGAGGCCTCCGCCAACGGCCTCAAGCTGGGCGGGATGAAGATCCCCGGTCGCCGCAAGCTCTCATTGCGTCTGATCGTCGACAACACGTCACTAGACGTCTTCTTCGGCGAGCACGGCGTGTACTATTCGCCCAAGATGATCACGCCGACGTCGAGACGCATCGGTATCGAGGCCATCGGTGGCCCGGTCCGTTTTACGACGCTGAGGACACACGAACTGAAGTCGATCTGGTGATTCCATTTGGCAGGAAGATGGGACAGGACAATCATCCTGTCATCGTTGGCCCCCATTTTCCTGCCAGCAAATGGGAGAAGAGAAGATGTACAACCTAGCCATCGCTTCGATTAATCGGTTTCATTGCTGCTTTGCGACTTTGATTGATTGACAACCGTGTCATCATTTCATCGGGTCAGCCTGCGGAAACAACTGTCGAATCAACCTTATCGAATCGCGTGCCGTGTGCATGAAGGAGTGGCCGCCATCTTCTGGAAGGTGTTCGTCGGGCAGTTTGTACCAGGACTGGATCGTGAAGCAATCGGGGAAGATTCCGTCCTTGCGCAAGCGCCGGATGAAGGCGACGGTCTCGTTGTGGAAAAGGCGATTTCCCAGCTCTTTCTTGCCTGCTACCGATTGCGGGTTCGTGTCGAAATTGACTACGAGCCAGAATTCGATATTCCGTTCTTCGCACCATCGCTGAAGGGCTTTGAACTTGGCCCCGTTGTCGACGCGTCGAGACGGGTCGAAACGGTTGGCCGTGGCTCGGTAGTAATTCAGCGGACAATCGACTTCGACGAAGTCGAAGCGACTTCCCTTCTCACGCGCGGCGCGGTAGACGGCCTCCAAGGCGTCGTGATAGTGAACACCACTCCGCTTGGTCCAGGTCCCCAGCATCCCTGGGTGGTCGGGAGTGTAATGCCAGTTCGGGAAATTGGTGATCAGCCCGATACGTGTGCCGGGATGATCCCTCCGAAATTCGGCGAGAAAGATCGCAATTTCTTCCGCGCCCTGCTTCAGCGACAGGCCGTCATTCCCTTCGTGGTCGCAGGCCATCAGGCGGCGGATCGGCCCATCGAGGTGGAGGGCGCGGAGCTTCAGCCCGCGGTGTCCTAACCAGGCGTGCATGGCCTGGGCTCGTCTCGCTGCCGCCATTCCTTCGCCGACGCCTCCGCCAGGCCTGAAATCCCCGAACTCAGCATCGACGGCGATCCTGTATTTTTTCACGAATTCCGCAAACGAATCAACTGGTAGTGGGCTTGCCCACCGAGGAGGCACGGCCTGCAACGAATAGATTTTGTAGAAGTCGATGTTGTTTCGAACCTCGTCCCAGTCGTCGACGCGCTCGCCAAACAGGGGTGCTGTCGGCTTGGCAATATGCGAGGGTGCGATCCCGACCTGGTAGGGCTTCGGTTTCAATGGGGGCCCAAGGGCTTTATCTTCTTCACTTCCGCGCGCGGCGTCCCACGTTACCGCAAGACCAATCCAGGCCGCGAAGCCCACTTGCACGATCCACACAATTCTCGATCTCATCTTTCGTTTCCTGTTGGGCCGGGTATCGGCTTGTTGTGTAAACAGACGGCAGATCCAGTTAAGAACTCCCGTCATGTCAATTCATCCGTCACTCGCGCTTTGACTTCTCCGTCTGCGTAACTCGTTGGAGGTTATGCGGTGATCTTCAACTTGCCGAATTGGATGTGAATTCGGGACGTCTCGGCCGTGCCGCTACCCTCCATCCGCGCTGAACGCGGCTACCGTTTGTGATTCCTCGCTGTTTCTGAAAGCGATCGGACAACGCATGGCAAAACACCCGATGATTCCCTGGCCTGGCACGCGGTAGTGCATCGGATTGGCGTAGGCACACTGGAATGCGCCTTGGCGCACATTGTAGTCGAAAACGGTAACCGGCTCCTGCCAGAGACGCCACTCCTGCACGTGCTCTTCAACATGACGTATGACGCGCACGTCGGTTTCGTCGCCTTCGTATTCGGTTTCTTGACCTTGGGCCGCCGCGTGGATCGTGCCTACAGGGTAATTCTATGCGATCGTCTTCCTTGATCTGCGGCGGAGTGATGCGGTCGATGGGACACATATCGACGTACTCCCGCGGCGCGTACCAAGGTACGTGAGGGCGGTAGATACCCGCAGTCGGATACGCCCCACAAAGGGAGTCGGCCAATCCTGGGCTGCGGAATTCTCGGAAATTCGCTGTAATGAACCCTCAGATTGTGACAATACTGGGGTGTGATGCTATCCGGAAGGAGTATGGTCCCGCCGCCGTTGGCACAACCCGCGTTCCGGCGAA
>CAYNDU010000053.1:0-16337 GCA_964395615.1 uncultured Pirellulaceae bacterium
AAGATCGCGCTGAATAATACGTCCACCCAAAACGAGCCCGTTCCTGCACCCCCCGGTGATGGCTCTAAGAGGGCCCAATTTCAATCCACTTGCCTTGCTCGTGGGACCGTAGAACGGCGTCGGCAACGCGTTGGGCGTTGAAGCCGTCCACAAAACTGGGGACGGCGTCCCGGCCTGCCGTGATCGCGGAGACGAACTCCCAGACCAGGTCGTAACGGAAGACGGTCGCCGGCTCACCACTGCCAGGATCGCGAGGGCTGTCGACCGGCTTGAGGTACTCAACCGGTACCGGGCGGGGGGCCAGGTCGTTGCCAGTCGAGCCGAGCAGAATCGTATTCGGCTCGTGCAGCCGGTACACGGCTGACCCTTCCGAGCCGTTAACTTCGGCCCATTCGTGCCCGAAACCACTGTGCCCATATCCCTTGGCCAGCGTCGTTCCCTCCCAGACGCCAACCGCCCCTGATTGAAAGCGCCCGATCAGGCTGGACCAATCGTCGACCTCGGACGGCCGGCATGGCTGCCCTTCGTGCGTGGTTTCACGACTGGCAAACTGAGCCACGGCGCCGCAAACACTCTGTAACGGTCCGAGCAAGTCGAGGGCAAAATCGATACGATGAATGGTCATGTCAAACAGGTCGCCGGCACCCGCGGCCTCGCGGTATTGTCGCCAACCCCAACTCGTCTCTGGCAGGTCCAGAAAACGTTGGCTCCGAAAATGGCGCGGCGCGCCGAGTTGGCCCGACTTGACCAGGTGTCTGAGATATCGCATGGCCGGTGCAAATCGATACGTGAATGCCGTCATGTGAACGACCTGGGCCGTCGTAGCCGCATCGGCCATCCGCCGTACCTGTTCGGCATTCAGTCCAAGCGGCTTCTCGCACAAGATGTGTTTGCCGTGGGATGCCGCCGCTTCCGCAATCGGGGCATGGGTGCCGTTGGGCGTGCCAATGATGACCGCATCGATCTCCGGGCTCGCACAGACTTCCTCATAGTCATCGGAGATCTGCCCGACTTCCCACTCTTGCGCCCGACGCTCGAGCAGATCCCGGTCCGTGTCACAGACCGCCTGCAGAGTCGCTCGCGGGTCAAGACGGAGCGCCGGAACATGGTGATAATCGCTCACCGCGCCGGCGCCGATCACGGCGATCCGAACGGGCGGCTGTCGAGACGACGGCATGGCAGAACTCCCCTTCCGGACCACTGGACACCCCGCTCACAGCGTTAGATGCGCCATGTCGCGGCTTCGCTTTCACCATATGTTAGTCGTTTTAGAGATTAGACTTAAGTCCCCTGAATGAACCGCCCAGAGAGCGTCAACGTACGAGAAACAACGGCACGCAAAAATTGAACCAATCACCCCCGCGTAGGGGTGTACGAGCCGTTCGAGTCTCAGTACATTGACAGTGTCACGGGCACCCCGCCAAGCGTAGATTGGCCAACCGACTGCCATCCCACCATCAACCTCGAGCACCAGTATTTGCCATGTGTCTTTTGGCTATTCAATATCGACTCGTTCCCGAATCACCCATTCTCGTCGCCGCCAACCGGGAAGAATTGTACGACCGGCCGAGTGAGGCGCCGTCGATACAATCGGGCAAGCCGCGCGTTTTGTGCGGCGTTGACCAGCAGGCCAGCGGAACCTGGTTGGGCATTAATCAGCATGGCCTGTTTGTCGCAGCCTGTAATCGCGTCAAGTTGATGCCGCCACTGGCCCCTCGATCCCGTGGGGTCCTGTGCCGCGACCTGCTGCGGGCCGGATCCGCGAGAGAGGCCGTCGACATGGCGCTCGAGGAGTTGTCAACCGGCATGTATGACGGTGTGAATTACGTCATTGCCGACGGCGAGAGTGGCTGGGTGGTGCATGGCTGTGAAGAGGCGGAAGTTGTGCAACTGGAAGAGGGCCTGAGCATTGTTTCGAGTGGAGACGTCAATGATCCACGCGACGAACGAGTGAAAATGGCTCTGCGGCTGCTCACTCTGCAAACGCTCGATTCGCCGGTGAAGTTCCTGGCTGTCGCCAGCAAAGTATTTGCCCGGGTTCCTTCGCCTCCGGGTCGGCCCACCATGGTGGTCAGGAACAAACGGCGTGGCACGGTCAGTTCGACGCTGCTGTCACTGGGTGTCAAGCCTCGGGACGCCATTTTCCAGTTCGCCGATGGCGCACCCGACAAGGTCAAATTCGAGGACTATTCACCGCTCCTCCGGGACATTCTGAGCCGCGGATTGCGAGAAGCTCGGGCCAAGGCCAAGGCCTGACGGTCGGCTATGAGGCTCGTCGTTTGGTTTGACGACGTTCGTAGAGGTACGCGTTGCCTTGCTTTCCAACCCGTTGGATACCGTTCATCTGCCTCAGGCAATAGGCGATCCGTTGAGCGTTCCAACGGGGCACATCGAGTCGTTCGGCCAGATGTCCCGTGTGAAACCGTCGAGGCAGGCGTTTTGGCAGCAGAGAGCAGAGGTCGCTGACCGATTCGAAACGCATGGCCTCGTCGATTTGCACCAGCCGAATATCTTCGACCTGGTGATCGCTTGGGCGCTTCCGGCGTCGCCTGCCGCGGCCGGGAAATCGTCGTTCTTCGACCTGCACCAACACGGCTTCCAAGCAAAGTTGCGGGTGCGGGAAGACGCGAGTGAAGTAGACCAGTTCGTCGAACAGGTCGATCAGTTTCCCACGTTTTGGGCTCCACCGCTGATCAATGACCGCTCCCCCCTTGCACTTCAGCTTGATCAAACGCTTGCGCGCCACGATCGGTTTGACGATTAGCACCTGGTGTTGTTTGAGCAAATGAGCCACTTTGTCACGGATCGCGGCCAGCGATCCATGTTGGATTTCGATCAGCCGATCTTCATCCATCACGTCGATACGGTATCGTCCCAGTTTCACTTCCTGCCGGGCGGCCGGATGGCAATAGTGGTCCTTGAGTTGCTGATGGAGGGAGGATTCCATGTTTAGCCAACGCCGGGTTCAAGTCCAAAATCGCGGATGGTCAGTAGCGTGGTGAGCTGGTAGCCGGCCTGTTCGAACGCTGATCGGCCTCCTTCCAGACGGTCAACGATGGCAATGACCCGATCAACGGTCAGTCCGAACGCCTCGACTCGCTCGATCGCCTTCAGCGAACTGCCACCGGTGGTCACCACATCCTCGACGATGACAACGTGCTGCCCCGGCTGAACGGGCCCTTCCACATCACGGCCGCGGCCGTGAGCTTTGGCTTCCTTGCGCACAATGAACCCGCGCAGGGGCAGCCCGCGCTGGCCGGCAAGTGTCACGACGGCGGCGGTGATCGGGTCAGCGCCGATCGCCATTCCGCCCACGGCGTCGGGCCGTTCGTCACCCAGTACGTCGAGAATCCCTTCGCCGACAAGATTCGCCCCCTGCGGGTCGAGCGTAATCTGCCGGCAGTCGAGGTAATACGACGCCTGCTTTCCCGATGCGAGCGTAAAGCTGCCGGTCTTGAGGGCCTTCTGAGATATCAGGTCGATCAGCGCTTGTGCGTCGTACATTCGAGCAACTCTCCTTCGAAGAACATCATGGCAATTATCGGGTAATGGCCACGTTGGGCCTGGCCTCTGCCTGGCCAGGGTGGAGAATGGAAGTACGACTTGTCAACCGGCGAACGACCGAATGGGCTCGCAGCATCACCAGTCCACGGCTCCGTCCGGACGCTGGAAGCCGCGGAAGCCTCGCGCCGGACGATGGTCTCTGTGCCGCTCGCATCATCGCAGAATTCGGACGCGCGAGCCAACCGACAAGATGCTGAACACATCGTCCGCATCGCGCGGGCTTAGGCTGATGCAACCTCGATTTGCAGCGGCCGTGCCGTCAAGGGGACTGCCATGAATGCAGATTTCCTTGCCCAGATCGAGCCATACGTTTCCGTACGGGTTCGTCGGATTGCCGGCGGGAATTGTGATCCCCGTAGGACCGAAATAGGCTCGATTTGACTGCTTGTCACGCACCTCGAACGTTCCCTCAATCGGCGCGGGATCGCTGCCGACGGTGATGGGAAAGCGCCCCGCATACATTTCGTCGAGGAACAGGGTTAACTCGCTCGCGGCAATATCCACGTCGCCTCGGAAGGGACCGCGGACCACTTTCAGCTCGGCTCCCGGCAACAACACGCGAGGATCTTCAACGCCGTTGATCTTCTGCAGCAGCTGCGGCGGGACCTGGTACTTCTGAGCGATCTCGTCTAACGTCTCATTTCGACCCACGCGGTAGGGTGCTTCGACCAGGTGCTCTCTGGAGTAAATGACCTGCGCTGCCAGCGGGTCCAGCAAGTCCAGCAACTCGCGATGCTCGGCAGCCGACAGGTCCAGACTCTTGTAAAACGGCGACAATGTGACCAGCGCCTCGCGTAGCTTACCCTCCTTCATCTGCCGTTGCGCGGTCCGCCGAGCGCTCTGGTAAGCCTGATTTCCAAGCGTCGCGGCCGGATCTATGGCATCCCCGTTGGGGGGGGGCGAGCCTGAGGAGGAGACGGTCGGTCGCGATTCGGCAACGACATCCTGTCCGATGTAGGGGTTGCTTTGCATTTGTGGTGAGCCGGGTGCCCGCGGGGGTCCGGTTTCCGATGAGCCGGGGGGCACGAATCCCGAGGCCTCATTCGTCGCTACACCACGTGATCGTTCGGCAGCCAGGTTTCGACGGTCGCCGGGAGGCACAAACGTCGACATATCCGGATTGGGCGGGCCGACCGGACCCGTTACCCGATGGGTTGAGGGGTTGTTTGGCTGGGGAAGGGCGACGGTCGAGGCGTTGGAATCGACCGTATTTGGATCAGCGGGAGGAATCGACGGAAACGCGTCCGTGGCGGGCGAAACGGTTCGGTTAGCAGACGTCGCATCCGTCGGGACCACACGCACTGCGGACGGCGAGCCAGGCGCATCCGCTGGGATGCCAACATCCTCAGTCGTCGCACCAAACTCGATTTCCGGCGGCTCGAACGCCAGTTCGTCCATTTGCGCAACTTCCGCCGGTGGTTCATCGGGCGGCTGGTTGAGCATCTCGTACATGCCGTAGAAAACGACCAACAGCAACAGGACAACGACCGTCGTTTTGAGTGTTTGCACTTTCGCCCTCCTTGACGAAAATCCGATAGGCCCATCAAAGGCGCTCGCCGCGAACTCGATCTGAGCCACCGTCGGTGACCTCGATTCGTGCTCGATCACACAGATCGGAGTCGGCGACGTGTGGGACGCGATCGCCGAGTTTCGTGACAGCAGCGTTCGATCCTGCTAGCCTAGAGATTCGGTTGTGCTCCCAGGTCCGTTCACCTTTGGCATGGGTCAACCGTGCCGGCCAACGTCCCTTAATACCCTAGTTCATTCAAACGGCTATCTTATCAGCACGCTCATACTATGCCTGCCGACGATTCGATCGACCATTCGCACGAAGACAACACATGGTGGGATGATTCGGAGGACCCCGAGTTCGATCCCGGCGACTCCTTCACCGATACCATTTGCTGCCCGGAATGCGGCGCGGACGTTTACGAGGATGCCGATGTTTGCCCAGCCTGCGGTTTCTATATCACTCCAGACACGAGTGTCTGGAGCGGCAAACCCGCCTGGTGGATCCTGTTCGGCCTGCTCGGTATCGCTGCCGTGATCCTGGCGCTCTCGCTCGGCCCCTGACAATCCGCACCGGGTAATCCAGCGCGAGACGAATCATACGGAATGGGCCCGGTCGAAACCAGATCAATGTCGGGGACGTGTGGCCGATTTTGGCAAAAAAACCTGAAATTTCTCACGATCCGGGACTGGAATCGGACGAGTTCTCGCGTCGCAGCCGGTTGCGCAGTCGTTCGAGGCGGTGGCTCAGCTCGGCCTCAAAACCACGATCAACGGGTCGGTAGTAGGTCCGCTCGACTCCCAGGTAATCCTGATCCACGACGCCGTCCGGGCTATCGTGAGCGTACTTGTAGTCTTGACCGTGGCCCAACTCGCGGGCGCCCCGATAGTGCGCATCGCGCAAATGCACTGGAACGGGCAGCAAGCGTCGCTCTCGCACATCCTTGCGGGCCTCCCCGATGGCCCGGGTTGCTGCGTTTGATTTTGGCGCGCATGCCAGATAGGTCACGGCCTGAGCCAGAGTCAACTGGCATTCGGGCAGACCGACGAACTCGCAGGCCTGCATGGCAGCCACCGCCAAGGTCAGCGCTTGTGGATCGGCATTGCCAATATCTTCGCTGGCCAGGATGACGAGTCGCCGGCAAACGAACCGCACATCTTCGCCACCTTCGAGCATTCGGGCCAGCCAGTACAGCCCGGCATCGGGATCACTTCCTCGAATACTCTTAATCAGAGCGCTCGCCGCATCGTAATGAGCATCGCCGTCGGCATCGTAGCTGATCGCTTTGCGCTGCACCGACTGCTCGGCCAGTTCCCGATCGAAGCGGATCGGATCGGCGTCGCTCGACAGAATCCCGATTTCCAAGGCGGACAACGCTCGGCGCGCATCACCATCACTTACATCGGCGAGGAACTCAATTGCCTCGGAAGTGATCTCGACCGATCGGCTCCCGAACCCTCGTTCGACGTCCGACAGGGCCCGTCGCAGCAATTGCTCGATGTGCTCCCTGGCCAGTGGCTCGAACTCAAAGACCTGGCTACGGCTGATCAGGGCGCTATTGACCGAAAAAAAAGGGTTCGCCGTGGTTGCACCGACCAGCGTCACGACCCCCTCCTCCACGTCGGGGAGAAGGGCATCTTGCTGAGATTTATTGAAACGATGGATCTCATCAACAAACAACAGCGTGCGACCGGTGCCCGAGGCGAGCAGATCCGACGCCTCCTGTAGTACAGCTCGCAACTCTTTAACACCGCTCGTCACGGCACTCAACTGTCGAAAGTTACGACTGCTTTCGACGGCCAGCAGCTGGGCGAGTGTGGTTTTGCCGGTGCCGGGCGGGCCGTAGAAGATCACCGAGCCGAGTCGATCCGCCTTGAGCAAACGCCGAAGCAGTTTTCCTTCCCCGAGAAAATGCCCCTGGCCAACAAATTCGTCGAGTCGGCGAGGACGCATTCGTGCTGCAAGCGGCTGTGCCTGCCGCAGCGCCTCGCGTTCGGAATCCTCAAACAACGAGCGACTCACGGTCTTTGATCCTCTAAAACGAGCGTCCGGGTCGACCGATTATTCTCGGCGTTCATTTTCGGCGTTCATTTTCGGCGTTCATTCGCATGATCGGTCAGCGTGGTCGCCGGCTGACGACACGCCCGTCGATCACCACGCCGATACAATGCGATGTGTATTCGAACGGATCACCGTCATAAAGGGCCAGATCGGCGTCTTTCCCGACAGCCAATGAGCCAACGCGCTGATCGATACCGAGCATTCGCGCCGGCGCGATCGTCACGGTGGACAACGCCTGTTGAAACGTCAACCCGTTGGCAGCGGCCCATGCGGCTTCGAACAAGATCACGCGAGTCTTCGGCACGTACGCCTCATAACCGCTCTGCATCACGACCGGAATTCCCGCCTCGGTCAAGCGGGCAGCCGTTTCGAAACTCAGGTTTTCCCGCTCACCCGTCGCCCGCGCCATCGTAGGGTGGATAATGACCCAGACACCGGCCGCCTTGATTTCATCGACCAGCAGATAGGACTCGGCAGCGCTGTCGAGCCACAGCCGCAATGAAAACTCGCGAGTCAGTCGAAGAGCGCTCGCAATATCTTGCACGCGATCAGCCGTGACCATCAGGGCCAATTCACGATCGAGCACGCGGACGAGAGTTTCGAGATGCAAGTCGCGTTGCGGCGCGTCGGAGTCGTCGTCCGTCTTTTCAGCCTCCGCCCTTTCGCGACGGTACTCGCGGGCCTTAATCAGCTCTTCGCGCACCATGGCGATCATCTTTCCCCGAGTTCCCGGCGATTGATCACCGCTCTTGCGAGCCGATTGAGACAACGTGCAAGCCACGGCGGTCGCGGGCTGCATCACGGCCGCATCGACCGTGTTTCCAACGGTCTTCACGACAAACGTCTGCCCCGAAATCAGTTCGCCCGGCGCGTGGCCCGTGTGAACGGTCGTCACTCCAAAACTACGCACCCACGCGATCAGTGGATCCTGAGCATTATAGGCGTCCATGGCGCGCAATTCGGGCTGAATCGGCCGACCGTGCTCGAGTTGTTCCTGATCGTGTTCATAGTTCAAAATCCCTGATAGGCCAAGTGTCGCATGGCCGTCGATCAATCCGGGGGTGACGACGGCCGCCTCGAGCACCTTCCAGCCCTCGGGGATCGTCACTTCTTCCGCCGGTCCCACTTGCGTGATTTTCCCCTCCTTGACCAGGACAACGCCTTTTCGGATGGGAGGTCCGGCCATGGTATGGACAGTGCCTCCGCGAATGGCCAATTGAGCCTTTGCGGAACGTTCCGGAACCAGGCAGGCGACTAGGAACCCGGCGACAATGATCGCGATATATTTCATTCCTGGTCCCCTTGCTCGAAGCAACAGTAATAAGGTTCTTGATCGTGTCCCGCGCCGTAGCCGCCGACTGCATAGAGATGATCCTGAGGGTCCGATCGTTGGAATACTCGACGACCCTCGACCCACGTTTCCAATACCTTGGTGTAGACGCTCAGTGGATCACCGCTGAGCACGATGAAGTCGGCGTCCTTTCCGCTCGTCAAGCTGCCGATTCGCTGATCAAGATCCAACATTTCCGCACCGGCGAGCGTTAACGCTTCGAGTGCGGCAGGCCGGGACATGCCGGCGCGAACGGCCAAGGCAGCCGAACGATTGAAGACGCGTGAATCGGTAATCCAATCGTCCGTGTGGAATGCCACCCGTACGCCCGCTCGCTCCAGAATGCCACCCGTTTCGTACCGCAAATAGCGGGCTTCCAGTTTTCCTCCTGGCGAGTCAATCATGATGACGCTGCACGGCACGTTGGCCTGGGCAATCTCGCGAGCAACTTTCCATCCCTCGCTTACGTGGTGCAATACGACGCGAAAATGGAATTCCTTGGCCAATCGCAGCACGGTCATGATGTCGTCATGGCGGTGCGTGTGGTGGTGCACCACGCGTTTGCCTTGCATCGCCTCGACGAGTGTTTCCAGGTGCAGGTCGCGTGGCGGAAGTTTGCCAGGGTCCCCTGCCGCCCGCTCAATCTTTGCCGCGTACTCCTGCGCCTTGACAAACTGCTCACGGACCAAGAATGCCGACTTGCCGCGTGTACCCGGCCACGGCGACTTGCGGATGGAATTGGTGCCGTTGGCCATCTTCAATCCGCCTAGCGGCTCACCCCGCTTGCCACGGATCATCAGGTCGTCGATGGTGCGCGGTCCGGAATCCGCAAAGCGTAGTTTCACGTAAATCGTCTGGCCGCTGATCAGGTGGCCCGACCCGGGCATGATGTTCAACGTGGTCAAGCCGCCGGCCAGCGCCCGCTTGAACCCCGAATCGTGTACATTCAGCGAGTCGAAGACACGCACTCCCGGCTGGATCGGACCACTCCCATCCGCCCCGCCGACACCACCGATATGACTGTGCGTGCAGATCAAACCGGGCATCACCACCTTGCCCCGAAGATCGACCCGCCGAACACCCGTGTCGACCTTGACATTGCCAACCTTGACATTGCCAACCTTGATCTGGCCAAACCGACCAATCGCCTCGATCTTCGTCCCGTTGACCACCAGGACTCCATCCTCGATCTCCGTTCCATCGACGGGAATCAGCCGCGCATGCTCGAAAACAATCCGCTCGGCTCGCACGGGCCCGATGTGCAGCACCAGCACAAGAAACAAGCCAGTGTTCAGGAAGCCCCGGACCGATGGTCGCCGGCCCGCGACGCTCGCGTGTGGAAATAATGTAGAAAGAACTGCCACGGCAAAGTAACTCCTACCAGCCCCAGGAAGACGAGCGGCGCCGCACGACGCCGCATCGATCGGACGACAGACGAGCCAACGATCGATAACGATCGGCTTGGAGGACAGTCTAGCAGATCGCGACTCGGCCCGGACACCGGACGCTCCGCGCCCGGAAACCAGCGAAAGGCCGATGCCGGAGTAACATGCCCTACACGTCTCGACTATGATAGGTGCTATGGATCAGCCCGACTGAGACCTGGCCCCGCGTTCACTCCGGTATCACTGCAGCGCACAACCAGAAACCCTACCGATGTCACCCGCGCAACACATCCCCACCGGCCCCGATACAACGCCCACCGACCCGGCGCCGACCGACCCGACGCCGACCGACCCGACGCCGACCGACCCGGCGACGACCGACCTGGACCTCGTGGCCGAAGAGCGGCCGGCAGAGCCCGGGAGGGTCGCTTCTACGGATGCCAACCGCTCGTCGTCGACGAGTGACCCTGCCGCTCGTAGCCGGAGCGCGGCCGCCCGTCAGGGCTGGTGGGTCTTGTTATTGGCCACCTCGATCACCACGCTGCTCGTCGGCATCGTTGCCGGTAGCTGGTGGAAATCCGGCCGAATCGCAACCGACCTGAAAGATCCTGAGTTCCTGCAGAGGCAGTTGCAGGCGATCGCCGGTCGGCCCGATCAAGACGACGGGAAGGTATCCCCCGCACAGGTGCGCGTCGCCCGCATGGAACGACGGAAGATCCGACCGCGCAAGCCGCTCTTCGGGCGACTGTTGGAATACCGCAGAGTCACCCTGTCATCGGAAATCGAAGGGAAGATCGCCGAGTTGCCGGTCGAGGCCGGCTCGCAAGTTATCGAAAATCAGACGGTATTGGCCAAAGTCGATGCGACTTGGAGCCAGCTGGCACTCAAGCAGTCCCAGGCCGAGGCCAAATCGATCCAGTTGAAACTGGACCTCCAGAAGAAGGAACTCCAGCGATTTCGCGAATTGGCCGAAGTTTCTTCGGTGACAACGAGTGAGCTGGAAGGTCAAGTGAGTCTGGTCGGACAGCTTGAAGCCGATCTACAGAGGATCCAATCGTTGGTAGCCGAGCGATCCGAGCGACTGGCCCGTACGACGGTCATTGCGCCGTTTGACGGCACCGTGATTCGAAAACACGCCGAAATCGGTCAAACGGTCGCCGCCGGTACACCGATCGTTGAGATTGTCTCTCGAGGGGTTATTGACGTAGACATCCGGGTGCCCGAGACGTTCATCGACTGGATCACGATCGGGTCGGAAATGCCCGTGAGTGTGGAACCGCTGCACCTGGAGAGAGTGGCGAAGGTCGTTGCGATTGTGCCTTATGGACTGACCTCCAGCCGCACCTTCCCGGTGCGTCTTCGAATGGACGACGATTCTGGCCGTCTCAAGGCAGGCATGAGCGTCCGGGTGATGGTGCCACAGGGACTGGAACGCGAGGAGATGGTGGTCGACCAAAGTGCCGTCCTCGAACGCCCCGATGGCACGACCGTCTGGTTGGCGGTGAGGAGCGGAAACGCCGATTATCGTGCCCGGTCGGTGGCGGTACGCGTTCTCGCGCGCGACGGCGACCGTTACGCAGTCACACCCGAATCCGACTCGGACAAGCGGATGTTCGAGCAGAACCGCTGGGTCATCGTGGAGGGTGCCGAACGGCTCGTGTCGGATCAGCAAGTGCGGATCGTCACGGTCGATCCCCAGTTGTTGGACAACCTGCCCCAAGCATCAGGCCACGAATTGCTGAATTGACGCCAGCGGACACTCATGGACTTCATCCACTTTGCCATCGACAATCCCGTCAAGGTCCTGGTCGGCGTGCTGCTGATCGTGCTCTTCGGACTGGTCTCGCTTACCGCGATCCCCATTCAATTGACACCCGACATCGAGCGGCCGGTCATTTCGGTACGAACGAGTTGGACTGGACGCAGTCCGGAAGAAATCGAAAAGTCGATCATTCTGGAACAGGAAGAGAAACTCAAGACGCTGCAGGGTCTCTACAAGATGACAGCGACCCTGCAGTTGGGCCGGGGCGATATCACACTGGAATTCAACGTCGGCTACGACATGCGACGGGCCATCCAGGACGTATCGAACAAGCTGGACGAAGTGCCCGACTATCCGGACGACGTTGACCGGCCGGTCATCCGTGCATCCGATTCGGCCAGCGACGATTCCATCGCTTACTGCCTGCTGCAATCGTCCGACCCGACGTATGACATCGCCGATTTTTACGACTACGCCGACCGTTACGTGAAGCCATCTCTGGAGCGGATCGCGGGAGTTTCGGAAGTGCGCATTTACGGTGGTCGGGAGCACCAGGCGCAGGTCCGATTCGAGCCGGAGATGCTCGCCCAGCGAGGCATCACGCTCGACGAATTGCGCGCCGCGCTGATTGGGGACAACATCAGCGAATCGGCCGGCGACATCGAAAACGGCCGCCAGGAAGTGCGGTTTCGAGTGCTGGGGCGATACCAGACCCTGGCGCAGATCCGGCAGACAGTGATACGCTACGACGACGGCGTTCCAGTCCGTCTGGACGACGTGGCCGACGTCGATTTGGTTTTGGAAAAGAACGTTCACTTCGACCAATGCAAGGGCAAGCCGTCAATGACGTTTGCTTTCAAGCGTGAGGTCGGCGCGAATATCTTGAACGTCATGCGTGAAGTGCGCCGTCGAGTCGCGGAGTTGAACGGACCGGCGGGATTGCTTCGAGGCTACAAGAATGACCGCTATGCCTGCCGCTTGCGTCTCGTATCGGACGATACCGTCTATATCTACAGTTCGTTGAAACTGGTGAGACAAAACCTGTTTCTCGGCGGCACCCTGGCGATACTCGTGCTTCTGTTGTTTCTGAGGAGCATTCGACCGACGTTGATCATCGCCGCCGCCATCCCGATTTCGATGATCGGCACATTTTTGATCATGGCAAAGACGGGTCGGAATGTTAACGTGATCTCGCTGGCCGGCTTGAGTTTCGCGGTCGGCATGGTGGTCGACAGCGCGATCGTGGTGTTGGAGAACATCGATCGCCACCTGGGGATGGGCAAGTTGCCTCGAACGGCCGCGTACGATGGTTGTCGAGAGGTTTGGGGGGCGATTCTGGCGTCGACACTAACGACCATTGCCGTGTTCGCGCCTGTGCTGACCATCAAGGAAGAAGTGGGACAGTTGTTTTACGATATTGCCCTCGCAATCTGCGCCGCAGTCAGCCTTTCGTTGCTCGTGTCGGTAACAGTGATTCCGATGGCGGCCGCCCGATTCATGCGTCGCCGCGATCGGCAACCACTTCGCTTGACCCGGTGGCTCAAGTCCCTTTTCGGACTGACCTACCTGCTCCGCTCGCTCGGCAATGCATTTGCACGGCTGATTTTTCTGATGGCATTGCCCAGCATGGCAGGGATCTGGTTGCGACTGGTCGTGATCTCACTTTTTACGTGCCTTGCCATCTGGCTAAGTTTTGCCTGGATGCCGCCTGCCAGCTATTTGCCGAATGGGAACAAGAACCTGGTCTGGGGATCTCTCTATTGCCCGCCCAGTTATTCGTTGCAGCAGAACATCCTCGTCGGACGTCGATTGGAAGCGGCCGTCAGACCGTTTTGGGAAGCGCGGAACAGTCAAGAGGCCTCGGCGCTGGGCCCGATCATCGATCAAAAGTCGGGGAAGGAAATACATGATATCCCCGCGATCAAGGAGTTCTTCTTTGTCATCTATCGCAGCCGGATCTTCATGATCTGTGTCGGTCGCGATCCAGAAAATGTCAAACCGCTCGAGGCGGTCGTGGCTCGCGCCATGAAGGAGATTCCCGGTGCCTACGGATCTGCCAGCCAACGCTCGTTGTTTGGACGTAGCATGGGGAAATCGAATTCCGTCAGCATCGAGGTCGTGGGCGTTGATCTGAGGCGACTCCGCGATAGCGCGGCGTTTCTTCAGGATAAACTGAGTGGTGAATTCTCTATTTCGTCCGTAAGCGCCAGCCCGCAGAATTTCAATGAATCCGGTCCGGAACGACAGTTGCTGATTGATCAAATTCGCGCCAAAGAGCTGAACATCAACGTGCGATCCCTGGCGTTTGCCGTGCGAGCGATGATCGATGGAGCCATGATCGGTGATTTTGAATACGACGGTGACAATATCGACCTGGTCGTTCTGCGGAACCCGGCCCGACCTTTGAATCCCGATACAGTGGATGATATCCCGCTGGCCGTCAAAGATAATTCCGGCCGCATTGTGACCCTGCCACTCAGCGAGCTGGTTTCCTTTCGGCAGGCTTCCGCCTCCCAGCAGATTCGCCGAGTCGAACAGCAGCGCGCAATCAAATTGACCGTGAATCCGCCCGATGAGATGGCGTTGGAGGATGCCGAGGCACGGATAATGCAGCTCGTTAGCGAGGCACGGAACGAAGGAGGCATGACCGGCGATATCCATATCCTTTTGTCCGGAAGTGCCGATAAGTTGTCACGGACCCGTGCCGCCCTGATGGGTGATTGGGCCGGCTGGAGCATGGACTCGCTGCTTTCCATCGGTTTGAGTCGTTTCTTCCTGGCGCTGCTGATCACTTACCTGCTGATGGCAGCTCTGTTTGAGAGCTTCCTCTACCCATTTGTGATTATGTTCAGCGTGCCGCTGGCGACCGTGGGTGGATTCGCCGGGCTGGCCCTCATTCACCTCCGCAATCCCACACAGCAAATGGACACGATTACGATGCTGGGATTTGTCATCCTGATTGGGATCGTCGTAAATAACGCCATCCTCCTGGTCCACCAGTCGCTGAACTTCATGCGTGGCATCGGCGAATCGTCCGTCGATCGAAGGGCACCGATGCCTCACCGCGAGGCCATTCGCGAAGCGGTTCGTACACGAATTCGCCCGATCCTGATGACCACGGCGACAAGCGTTTTCGGTATGGCCCCCCTGGTGGTCTTACCAGGGGCAGGTAGTGAGCTCTATCGAGGCCTCGGCGCCGTTGTCGTCGGAGGCCTTATCTGTTCGACTCTCTTCACGCTGCTCGTGGTGCCGTTGCTGCTGAGCCTGGTGATGGACTTCGGCGACGCGGCAGGCCGCGTTCGGCAGACGACGAGGCAGGCCATCAGCAGGGCATCCGGTGGAAGAGGCTCGTCATCATGATCGAACGTCACTTCCAGAATGAATGCACGTTGACGAAACTCGCGGACCCTCCGGCTCATTACGCTTCACAACCGAAGGATGACACCGCGCGACAGCGGCCTTCTTGACGAACACTCCGTTGCCGCCGAACGCCGGTACTTGTGGCCTAATCCATTCCAAAATGGAGGGGCCTCCGCTGGAAGGGCCGGGCGCCCTGTATCGGCACGTTTGAGAACTCGCCGTTCCGTCTGTATCGACTCCAACGATTCCTCGGGCTGAAGGTGTCGGCACCGAATTCCATGTTGGCCCGTCACTCCTCGGACGACAGCGTAACGCACATCGGATCATGACCTATATAGTCATGCGGACGTTCTCATGATCGTCTGGCCGAACCATGTGGTTCAGCTTCCATTAAGGTGAAAACTGACACGAATCGAGTCGACCCAAGAACATGACTGCTCTGTTCTTGATCGTCGGCGCGCCGGACTCGACCGAAACGACCGACCGAGCGTGCTTCGCACAACGGGGTACTACTCTGATTAATAATGGCAAACGACATTGTCTTGCTGGGGGCAAGCTGATCATGCAAGGGACGAAACGGGATACAGAAATTCTATTCGGGCTCCATCTGGTTCATAGTGGCCACATCTCGTCGGACCAGTTTGTGGAAGCCCTGTCACGCCAGTTCAACAGCCGGCCAAAACTGGGTACGCTGGCCTGCCAGAATGGAAAACTGTCCATGGAACGGGTCTTTCGCATTCTCAAGCAACAGACAGAGACCGGTGCGCCGTTCGGGGCGATTGCCGTCGAACTGGGTTACCTCACCAGACAGCGGGTTACCTCGCTCTTGCAGAAGCAAAACGAACAAACTCGGTCCCTGATCAACTGTCTTCGCGACCTGGATGCTGTCAACGAATCCACCCTCGAACAGGCGCTCGACGAATTCCGACTGATCGGACCCAACCTGGGCAACGTCGATCCCGACGAGATCCCAACGACTACGTATTCAGAGTCCGACCACCAACGAGAACCCAGCCTGGCATGAAAGGCCCGTCCGGGTTGATTGTTGGGATGCACCGGCCGTCCGCTTGTTCTGCAACGACGCCGGCTGACCATTTGCCATTCGTGGCCGGGTCCTCCGACCGGGTCCTCCGGCGGGGCCCTCCGGCCGGGTGGAAACGATCCGTCTCCCACGAGCAGGGCTGCCCGCCGGTACGCGGACGCGGGTAACAGGCACAGTCTCCCAACCTCATTCGACGATCTCTGCGACCGCCCCGATTGCATCGGGTGCAGGAACGGGCTTTTTTTAGGTGGACGTATTCAGCGCGATCTTGACGTTCGGGCGATTGGGATTCCCTGGGTGTTCTTCCAGGTGTTTCCGTAGTC
>CAYNDU010000054.1:0-16256 GCA_964395615.1 uncultured Pirellulaceae bacterium
TGCCAATGGCGGGCGTCGGTGTGGCTCCAGTGTGCGTGGGATGTGGCGCGCAGAGCGCGGGGGGTGTCCCCTTTGTGGCCGGCGGGGCCGCGCCCCCGCCGATCCCCACGGCATCCTTCGCCGGCTATCGGCGAGCGATCACATTGGAAGCGACTTTTTCTCCTGCGCAGTGGAGCGACGAGCCGACCGTCGAAATATCCCGTGAGCCGTCTCCTCCAACCGTTGTGGTTCAACCTCGTGCCGCTCGCGTTGCCCAACATCGCTACGTTGCTTCCGAGGCGGGCGACGTCCCGCTAAGCGAACAGCAAACCGGCACGATCGTCGAACATGATCCGAAGCCGGTCGTTACGCGGCTCGGGGCAACCATGGCCACTCGAAACGCTCAGCCGGATCTCGAGCCCGGCCGGCAGCAGCGGGCAGCTCGGAGGCGGACCATTGATCGCCGGCCTTCGGTAGAATCGGCCGCTCGACCGCCCGGCACGGGGATCAAGGTGCGAGCACGGTTTATTCACAACGGACCGCCCAAGTATCCCGATCGAGCGCGTTTGCAGGGCTGGCAGGGTACGGTGTGGTTACGGCTGGTGATTGATCGACTCGGCAACGTCGTTTCAGTCGACGTCGTGCAAAGCAGCGGGCACGCGATTCTGGATGCTGCGGCAGTGGCCGCCGTACGACGTTGGCGCGGGGAACCGGCTCGCGACGGCGGGGTGGCGATCGAGACGCAAGAGTACTTGCCCGTCCAATTCGAGATACCCAACCGGTAGCCGGCAACGGCCGACGACGATGAACGGCTAGTCCTGGTGCGGCCTGCCTTCAATGTTGGCATCTGCCTGTCTCTTGAACCCCTTAACGGACAGCGAGTGTGCGGTGGTCACGTCGACCATGGCGAACGCGTTATTTTCAAGCCCCGGCTTCTCGACCATGGCAGCCAGAGTGACATACTCGACGCCCCCGATCGATCGATGATCGTTCTCATGACTGTGACCTTGGAAAACGGCTTGCACCTTCTTCGACTCTTCCAAGACTCGACGCACTTTGGCCGCGTTTTTGATTCCGTGTTGATTCTCGACATCCAAGCGTTGGTGCACAAAGAGGATCGTGGGCCAGACTGCCCGCTTCAAATCCTCGACCAGCCACTGCAATTCATGTTCGGGTATATTTGCGTCGGTCCATTGAAAATTGCCCCTGTCATATGCTTTTCCGTCTGATCGGAAGCAAGCGTCCAAGACGATGAAATGAACATCCCGGACATTGAACGAGAAGAACGACCGGGGCTGCTTCACCTCGTTCAGAAACTCGCTCTTGGATAGCGTTTGGACACAATGGTTGCCCAGAACGTAGTAGTTTTTTCCGGGAAGACCGCTGAGCGGCTTCAAGATTGTCTGCAAGTACTCTCGCTCGACTTCCGCTGACGTGGCGGCATCGATCAAGTCGCCCAGTTCGATGACGAAATCGAGCTGTAACTCACCGAGCGTGCGTTGGACGGCCTGCATCTTGGCCAGCGAATCGCGGTAGAAGCGTGTACCCGCCGGCTTCTTATCCGCGTAATGGACGTCGGTCATCATGGCCCATCGCACCTGGCCCCGGGGAGGTACTGGATCGGAAGCGTTCACCTGGCCGGCAACAACGAGCGGTGTGGTAATACAGAGTAGTGATCCACGTTTAAGGAAGTCCCGGCGAGCGGCCGAACGGCTGGTATCAGTATCTCTCATCGATTCACCTTAGTCCTGTTCACTGAGGGCGCGAAGTCGACAGATTTCCTTGCGCTGCGGCGTGAATTTCCACCACGGGCGCGGCGATCCGCCGTTCATGAAATCAACGACAGCCATGAATACATCAAGAACGCAGGGGTCGAAGCGTTTGCCGTCGATCCTGCACAATGAGTCATACATGGTTAGTGGATCCCGCCCGATCAGATCGCGGGGTTCATGGATCTCCAGTCGATTCAGGCAGGCGGCGATCGCCGGCCCGATATTAGGTATCTGCTGCAAATTGGAGACTTGACTGGCGGTAAGCTGTTTCGATACGGCCATGTACGCGACTCCCTGAATTCGATCTGACGCATGGTCGGCAGTACGAGTTGCCGTCGCACAGCCGGTCATTATACGATACGATTTCTCCTCTCGGGCAGTTCCAAGCAGAGGACGCTGGAGCCCGAATGGGATTGACGTACGGCCTCAGGTGCAGCGACATGAATTATCGCCTCTTAGCGAAGTACCTCGGATTGGTTGCATTATTGCTGGGCTTTTCGATGGTGTTAAGTCTGCCTTGGGCGTGGCCATTCGAGGGCGGTTCGGCCAAATTCGAGGGCCGAGCTTTCGGCGCGTTAGTGGGATCGGTCGGTCTGTCGGTTTTCTTGGGTGCCGTGCTTTACTGGATCGGACGGCGAGCCAGCGGCCAACTCTATCGCAAGGAAGCCATGGCCACTGTCGGACTCAGCTGGATCATGGCGACCATTCTGGGAGCGACTCCGTTTCTGTTGAGCAAGACGTATCGCGCTCCCGACACTCCGATGACCGTCGTCGACGCGTTGTTTGAGTCGGCTTCCGGCATTACGGGCACTGGAGCCACGGTGATCACCAATCTCGAGGATCCTCAGCAGGTCCCCCGATCGATCCTGTTCTGGCGGAGTGAGACGCACTTTCTGGGCGGATTAGGAATTATGGTCTTGTTCGTGGCCATCTTGGGGCACGGATCGGCCGGCAAAGCGCTGCTACTCGCCGAATTGCCAGGTCCGAGCCGCGAGACGGGATGGTCTCGCACTCAACATTCAGCCTGGGTCTTTACGATCATTTACTTGGGACTCAACCTCGTACTCACCTCGGCACTTGTACTCGAGGGCATGAGCGTTTTTGACTCACTGTGTCATTCGTTCGGCACGATCGCCACCGGGGGATTCAGCACTTACAACGACAGTGTTTCTCACTTCCATAGCGTCACCATCGAAATGACCATCGCCGTGTTCATGGTCTTGGCCTGCACGAATTTCGCCCTGCTCTACCTTCTGCTTCTACGTCAGCCCGGCAAATTGCTGGGCGACGTCGAGTTTCGGACGTATATGGTGATTCTGGCTGTCGCGACGCTGACTGTAATGGGCTTTGCCGTCCATTACGGTGACTTTGAGAATCTCGCGCAGGCGTTTCGGCACAGTTTCTTTCAAGTGGCGTCCATTCTGACAAACACCGGATTTGCGACTCATGACTTTAACGAGTGGAACGAGTTCGGACGAGGGATTCTGTTTCTACTCATGTACGTTGGCGGCTGTGCCGGTAGCACGAGTTGCAGCATGAAAGTTATTCGACACATCTTGTTTGCGAAGATCCTATGGCTCGAGATCGAGCGAGCCTGGCATCCCACCGTGGTTCGGCCCTTGCAAGTAGGCGGCAAGTCGATAGATGCCCCCGACATCCGTACGACCGTTCTCGTCTACTTCGGGTTAATCCTCGTCATCTCCGTGATCAGTTGGCTTGCCTTGGATATGATCGAGCCGGATACGGCATGGTCGATGCGTGGGCATGGGCGACACGAAAAACTGATCGATTGCGCCAGCGGAGTCGCTGCGACACTCAACGGAGTCGGGCCCGGGCTGGGAACGATCGGAGCCGTCGAGAACTACTCTCATTTTCAGCCGCTCAGTAAGTTATTGTTTGTATCGCTGATGATGCTCGGCCGCCTGGAAGTCTATACGGTGCTCGTGCTTTTCATCCCACGTTTCTGGCGAAGTCGCTGAAGTCAACGGTGGTGCGGTGAGCGACAGTGAGCATTTAGTTGGCGGAGGTGTCGGCATGTGATATGATCGCAGGTCGATTTTGGCGTACCAATCAGCGATTAGAGTGAATGGGTAGTGATGTGAATCCATTTCTTGCGGAATTCGTAGGCACTGCGATCCTGATACTACTCGGCAATGGTGTGGTGGCCAATGTCGTGCTCAACAAGACAAAGGGCCACTCCGCCGACTGGATTACCATTTGTGCCGGATGGGCATTTGCCGTCTTTACCGCGGTGCTTTGTGTTCAACAATACAGTGGGGCGCACATCAATCCGGCCGTGACCGTCGGCCTGGCCGCGGCTGGAAAATTTGCATGGGGGCAGGTTCCCGGTTATGTGGCTGCCCAATTGGGAGGAGCCATGGTCGGCGCAACTCTGGTCTACGTTTGCTATCGCGCACATTACGCCGAGACCAAGGACGGTTCGAGCAAGCTGGCCACGTTCGCAACGATTCCCGAGATTCGCTCACTGGCGCAGAATTTCACCACTGAACTCGTTGCCACGTTCGTCCTGGTCTATGCCGTGCTAATGGCCGTCGAGCCCTCATTGACGCCTGTCGAGGCCGGTCGAATGGAGACATTGCAGGTGGGACTTGGCTCGCTCGGCGCGCTGCCGGTCGCCCTGGTCGTGTTTGCGATCGGCCTTTCACTTGGAGGTCCTACGGGTTATGCCATCAATCCGGCGCGCGATCTGGGCCCGCGCATCGCACATTCCTTGCTCCCGATCGCGGGGAAACGCGATAGTGATTGGGAATATGCGTTCGTCCCCGTTTTGGGCCCGCTGGCTGGTGGATGCCTGGCCGCAACGTTGTTTCGATTGCTTTAGGGACCGTCCGCCCTGCCCCCTCACCTGCCTGACGGCTTTGTCGCCCGACATTCACTCGATTCTTGAAAGAGGTAAGCTGTGAAACAGAGTGACCGCAAAGTAAAGAACGCCGATTGGGCAGGATTTGACCTGAGCACGACCGGCCTGGGTCTGGGCGTGCGCAGCCGCGGTGGATCAGAGGCCTTTGCGCAGGTCTCCATTGCGGGCGTCACGAAATGGAAAGGACAGCCGGCGTTCGACCTGGCACACACCCCTCGCATGATCTGCCAGTTACTCGACCGGCTGGAAAGCGACGGGTGGACCTTCGGCAAGACGACTCTCTCCTTTGCCGTTCGGCAACATGACATGGTGTTGCTCGGCCAGGATGGGCAACGACTAATCCCGGCACTCAGCTGGCAATGCAACGCGGCCGATCGCGAAGTGCTCGCCCTTCGCAAATCGGGCGCCGAAGATGTGGTTGGCCGAATCGAAGAACGATTCATTCTGCCCAAGCTGATGTGGGCGTTGAAGCAGGCTCCGGCTCTACGGCGTCGAGTGGCCCAGGTCATGACAACCGGAGACTGGATCGCCCAAGAACTGACGGGAAAGGCTCGGCTGAGCGCTTCCGACGCTTTGAGTAACGGCCTGTTGATTCAGAAGAACAAGCGACTGGCCGCTTCAGTGATACAGGCTGCGAAACTGAATCCTGACTGGTTTCCACGAGTGATTCCCAGCGGAAAGCTCGTCGGGCGAATCGCCACCGGGCGGCAGGCCGATGAAAAAACCGACTGGGCGATCGTCCGACGACGACTCGGGGGTGGACGAGTCGTCAGTGGCCTGGGCGATAACCATGCTACAGGAGTCGGCTGCGGGCTGGCCGTGGACGATCTGGAAACCATGGTCATCTCCGCGGGGACAAGCGGCACGGTCAATCGCGTCTGTTCGCCAAAGGCCGATCTGACGGGAAATGCAGCCTGTTTTGAGTACTATGAAAACCGCCTGTTGCTGATGATGCTGGCCGACTGCTGCAAGTGGTATGACCGATTCGTGGCCGGTTGCCCTGCCAGGTACTCGGCTCAACTGGACCAGCTCAACACATTGGCTCAGAAGGCGCCCCTTGCCGGATTACGTCGAGTGTTGCACCAGGACGGTAAAGAGACCTACGCGCCTGACTGGGGCCGGTTGTCGCTGGGCCAACGAGTGGCCAGTACTCAGCTGTCAATCATGCTCGAGTTGCTTCTTCTCGTGCGGTGCATGCTCGCCGAGGTGGACGGGGCCGGCGCCATGGTCCGGCGTTTCGTCTTGACGGGCGGGCTGAGCCAGTCCCCCTTCTTTCAGCAGGTCTTTTATGCCGGGCTGAGAGTGCTTCAACCTCGATCAAAGGTCTTAATCAGCGCAAGACAGGGTCCGCTTCGTTACCAGACCGCCGCTTACGGTGCGCTGCTCAATGCCATGCGGCTCGAACAGCCCGACGCGGCTACCAAACTCTGCCGCACGAGGCCGGCGTCAAGCCCTACACGCGAGGCGAGAGAGGCATTGCAGTACCTGCTGAGATCGTTCGGGCTGTAACCAAGAAGTCTCTTTTGGATGGGGGCACGGAACAAGGGCACCGACTCCCAAACCGCATGAGGCGGAACGCGCGATGCGAGCCACCAACTTACTCGCCGGCGGCCTCACAACGGTGCCGGCTCGCTTCGCACCGATCGATGCGAAACGGTCGTCGGATGCATGATCGCAGGGCCGAGAAACGGTGCTGCATGCCCGACTCGGTTGGCAGACGGTGGGATCAGGTCGTGGCCCGCGGCTCGTTCGATGGGCTCCCCTCTTCGGGCAGCTCCTCCATCATGGCGGACGGGCAGACTTCCTTTTCACCACACTCAGGGCAAATAATGTGGATAAGATCCGGGCCGGCGAGCTTCAGTTCGTGCTGTTGGCATAGATCGTAGAGTTTTCTAAGGTGCGTACAGGTCATCGCGGCACCCTCCTGTCGTGTTGCTCCAGCTTCCGAGTCCACCGGCATTCTACAGCAAAGTCGCGGGCCGGAAAGCCCGTCGAAATTCCGGTCCGTAAACGCTCTGGCAGCCGGGCCCATTATTGATGGCCCTCGCCGACACCGGCTATATTAGAGAGATTGGATGGGCGCGAGAGTCGGCGTGCCCGGCAGTTCGTTCCGTTTCACCTTCGAGTCCCAACCCGAGAAACAGGTGCCTCATGACTCAATTCAGCCGCCGCAAGTTCATCGCCGCCACGGCCGGAGCGGCGACCTATCTGGGAACACACTCTGCTCGCGCTGCGACACAGCCGCCCGCACCGCCACAAGTGCCGCTTGGAAAGACCGGCATCACCCTCTCACGCGTGGCTCAGGGCACGGGAATGCACGGTGGAAAACGCCAGTCGAACCACACGCGCATGGGCTTCCAGAAACTGGGCAATCTGTTGCGGCACAGTTTCGACCGAGGGATCACGTTTTTTGATATGGCCGACTTGTACGGCACACATATCTATTTCCGCGATGCCATGAAAGGAATCGATCGCGACAGATACTCGATCCTGACCAAGATCTGGTGGAGATACGACGGCAAGACCGAACCGAAAGCCGAACCGTGGCGGAAAAAAGTTTGTTCGGCCACCCTTGAGCGATTCCGCCATGAGCTGGTTACCGATTACATCGATATCGTGTTGCTTCACTGCATGCAGACGCCCGAGTGGCCCAAACAACTTGAACCCTATATGGACGCGATGAACGAGGCGAAAGAGAAAGGACTCATCAAGGCCGTCGGGGTCTCCTGCCACAACTTTGAAGCGCTCAAGGTGGCAGCTGAGCATCCCTGGGTCGACGTCGTCCTGGCTCGCATCAATCCGGTCGGCGTGAAGGCAAAGATGGATGCCTCGACCGATGAAGTCGTCAAAACGTTGCGACGCATGAAGCAAAACGGCAAGGCCGTCATCGGAATGAAGATCCTGGGCGAAGGAAAGTTGGTCGACCAGAAAGACAAGTGTATCCGGTTTGCCCAGGAACTCGGGCTGCTGGACGCAATGACCATCGGGTTCGAACAACCGAGCCACGTTGACGAGATCCTGCACCTGCTGAACAAATATCCGGCTTCCAAGGTCGTCGGCTAGAAGCCGATCGCGGACAGCGAACGTGGGTTCGCCTTCCGGGCGTGGAAGCCTCGCAGGCCAATCATCCGCGGATCCGGCGACGGCTCGATGCCTGACGAGACGCGGCATCGAGTCGCTTGCGATAGTCGCGTGGGGCCTGGTAGCCCTTGATCGCGTCGACAAGTGTCCCGTTCGGATGGATGATGACCGTTGTCGGGAACGAGCGAATCTGCAACCGCTTGATGTACTCGGCATGGCGGCTTCGATCGAGGGCAACGGCCACAAAGTGGTTTCGCAGATCGTCGAGAACCGCTCGATCCTTGAGAGTCGTCTGTTTCATCTTTCGGCAGTATCCGCACGCCGGCATGGAAACAAACAGTAACAAGGGTCGCTGCTTCACTTGCGCCTCTTGCCAGGCGGCTCGCAAATCCACCCGCCACACACCATCGGACCTCGCCGGCACCGTCGGCCCTGCAGCCTCCGCAAATGCGACCAGGAAAACACTCAATAGGACCGTTCCCGCCGCACAGCCCCACCCCAACCGACCTGCCGATTTCGAATGCCCGTTCACTACCAAGACTCCTTTTCCACTGACCTTCTCACCTCTACGCCCAGTCCTGATCGAACGGCGACCTTGGCGGTCCCAGCGTCTACGATCGGCATGGCAGATCGCATGATCCGTCGACCTCACGACATTCTTATCGACGCGTGACCGGCCGCATCTGTGTAAGGCAGCACACAAGCACGATATTTCCTGCCGTTCACTCTATGATGGGCGACAGTGCCCCGGACAACGGTCACGATCGTCGAACATCGCGCCGCCGTGATCGTTGACGCAAGTGGCAGCGTCACGGATAATCGAACGAAGAACGGGGCTTCTGGCATCATGATTCCCAATGGCATCGATCCCCTTTGTCGGCATCGGACAGCAAACTCCAGTTTCGAAGAGAGCCCTTCATGGACATCTTGCGCGATCGTTTCTTCCGTCACATCCATGCGGGTCACTGGCTTCCGATCTCGATGTTTTGCATCGTTCTGACACAAGCGATGGCGGCGGTTGCCGAGGATCGGGTGACGGGGCGACCATTTGCCACACGATCCGAGATCATCGCTCCGCACGCGATGGCGGCGACCAGCCAACCGCTGGCAACACAAATCGCGCTCGAAACGATGCGACGAGGCGGCAACGCCATCGATGCGGCGATCGCCGCCAACGCGGCCCTGGGGTTAATGGAACCGACCAGCTGCGGGATGGGCGGCGACCTGTTTGCCATCGTGTGGGACGCGAAGACCAGGAAGCTGTACGGTCTGAATGCCAGCGGCCGTTCGCCTAAACTCCTGACGCTTGACGAATTCAAGAAACGCGATCTTTCGTCGATACCGAGATACGGTCCGCTGCCGGTCACCGTTCCCGGCTGCGTCGACGGTTGGTTTACATTGCACGAGCGGTTTGGCCGCCTGCCGATGAAGGAGATACTGTCACCCACAATCGATTACGCGCGAAAGGGGTTTCCTGTCTCCGAGCTCATCGCACATTACTGGAACGGTGGCGCACGAGCGTTCCAGAAGTATCCCGGATTTCGCGAGACGTTTATGCCGGACGGGCACGCTCCGCGGAAGGGAGAGAGATTCCGTAATCCGAACCTGGCCCATACGCTCGAACAATTGGGCGAGGGTGGACGCGATGTCTTTTATCAAGGCGCTATCGCTCACACGATCGATTCGTTCATGAAACGCGTTGGCGGGTTCTTGAGATACGAAGACCTGCGGGCCCACCATAGCCAGTGGGTCGAACCCGTGTCGGCCGATTATCGCGGTTACCGCGTATGGGAACTGCCACCGAATGGACAGGGAATCGCCGCTCTTCAGATCCTGAACATTCTATCCGGATATGATCTGCGCCAGGCCGGATTTGGCAGCGCCGACCATCTGCACTACTTCCTGGAGGCCAAGAAACTGGCTTTTGAGGATCGGGCTCGGTTCTACGCCGACCCCGATTTCCAAAAGCTGCCGGTTGCCGAGCTGATCTCGGCCGAATACGCTGCCAAACGCCGAGCGTTGATTAGCGATCGTCGGGCGGCATCACGATATGTGGCAGGCAACCCGTCGCTGGAAGAGGGAGATACCATCTATTTGACCGTCGCGGACGCTGACCGCAACATGGTCTCGCTGATCCAGAGCAACTACCGCGGGTTCGGTTCGGGACTCTGCCCCGATGGATTGGGGTTCGGCTTGCAGGACCGCGGCGAGTTATTTGACTTGACACCCGGCCGGTTTAACTCCTACGCGCCCGGGAAGCGGCCCTTCCACACGATCATCCCCGCGTTCATCACCAAAGACGGGCAACCGTACATCAGCTTCGGTGTGATGGGCGGAGCGACTCAACCTCAGGCACATGCCCAAATCGTCATGAATCTGTTCGACTTCGACATGAACCTTCAGGAAGCGGGCGACGCACCTCGTGTCGTCCATACTGGTTCGTCCCAGCCGACAGGTGAGCGAATGGTGGACGGGGGTCGAGTGAACCTGGAAAGCGGATTTCCGTTCGAAACCATTCGGACATTACTGAGCCGGGGACACAAAGTCGGCAGTGCAACCGGCATCTACGGAGGATATCAGGCGATCCGTTATGATGCCGAACAAGACGTCTACTACGGAGCTTCGGAGTCGCGCAAGGACGGGCAGGCAGCCGGATACTGATTGACACACAACGATAACAACGCGCAGAGCGCACCCGCTGCTCGTTTCTTTTCGGCAAACCGCAAAGGAAGAACGCGATGGGAACGGCTAAAGCCCGAGCATGTCCTGCCTGCCACAAACGGATACATATTACGGCGGCGATGAGTGGGCGAGTGATTCACTGCCCTCATTGCCACCACAAACTCAAGGTGCCTGGAGCGCCGGCAAGTGCCGGCAAGCAGGAATCGGCTGATTCGACGGTTGAGGCAGCAGCCACGCCCTCCACTGCCGATTCCGGGGCGGCGGATAACGAAGGGTTGGTTTCGTCGAACGTTGCCGCTCGCGCTAACGAAGTTGTCATCGACACGCGTTCGGACCGCCCCGTCGTACGCCGACGTCGCAGATCCTGGGCGCCGGCCGCCATGGCCGTCCTTGTCATCTCCTGTTTCGGCATCGTCGCCTGGACCCTCTCCGTGCTGCTCAACACCGAGTCAATTCCTGCGTTGAAACGGGTCTCGAAACTGACCGTGATCGAAGGGCAGCCGCTGAGCTGGGATCTTGCACTCGTCGATCCGCATACTTGGAAGAATTCGGTCCGTTATCGCTTGATTAATGGGCCAAAAGGCGCGGAATTGAACGCCGATACGGGCCGGTTCTCCTGGACGCCGGACGAGTCTCAAGGGCCCGGCACATTCGAAGTAACGGTCCAAGTACACTCGACGGAGAACACCGACCAAGCGAGCAGCGTGATCTTCTCGATTGTCGTGCGTGAGCATAATGAGAAGCCAACGCTCGAGTTGCCGACCGAAGATCAAATGGCCGAGGTGGGCGAGGCGCTGCTGGTAACGCTCACCGGAAACGACGGAGATGAACCTGCGAGGCGCCTGAAATTTTCCCTGACCCAGTCGCCGTCCGATGCCACGATCGATGAAGGCTCGGGGATGATCCGCTGGACTCCGTCGCGCGCCATGGCAGGCAAGAAAGTACCGTTCGTCGTTCAGTTATCGGAGTTGGGCGAGGATGGCCTGAGCGTAACCGGTTCGTTCAACGTCGTCGTCGGCGAGATCACGCGGCCCGTCGATCAACTGGCGAGACAACTCGAGCAAAGCGGCTTGAACGTGCAGGTTCAGGAAACGCGATTCAAGCATGCGTTTCATGGGTCGGGCGTGACCTTGCTGGTCGACGGAAAAGAGCTGCGCGTGATCGAGTATGCCAGCGAGGAGGAATCTCGAGCCGAAAGCATGCAGATCGCGTCGCACCGCGATCAGTTCTCCATGCCCGAATTGCCCGAATCCTGGGTCGGACCGATGCGGTACTACCGGCTCGGCCAGGTCCTGGCCATTTACGCTGGTCTGGATGAAGAACTCCACAACCAACTTGTCGGCGTTCTGGGCCGTCCCATCCCGGCCGTCGGTCCGGAGCGAAGCGAGTCGGCAGCCGCCATGACCGGCCCGGCCGAAGAACCGTTCGGACCGTTTACTGCAGATGACGGCAAGCAGCTCCTGGCATTGTATGACAACGGACAGCTGTTTCGCATCCGAAATTATGACGCGCTGCGCAACATGTTTGCCAGTCGATTCGAACGGGAACAGGAGGAGATCATCCGGACCGCATTTGGACCGGCCTATGACGAGCTTACCCAATGGCTGGACGAGCATCTCGAGCTCAAGGTCGAGTTCTACAACGCCATCGATCCCGAAACGGACCGAGTTGCCAATGTATTACAGATCTTCCGATCGTTGTGGGAAACGTTTCCCGATCAGATCGCCTCGTACGGAAATCTGGCCATTGCCGTTTCAATCACGTGGGACGATCCGAGGGCCGTGACGATGCACGTGGGGCCGATGCGCCAGGGCAAGGCGACTCCGCCGGAACATCCGACGACGGCATTGGAGAATTTCAAGTACTTCCTGGATGGGAGGCCGTTCATGCAGGGACGTGCCCGATTCTTGCCATGGGAGTTCCTCGTTCATGCCGTCAACCAGACCACACCCATCGCGGAACGCCAGTGGGCGGCCGCGAACTACCTGGCCCGACGGTCGAATATCGGATCCTGTTACAAGGATGTCCCCTACGATCACGGGATGCTCGACTCGGGCAACGAGACGGGCCGCATTCACGGCAAGGTCTACACGCTGCCCAACCTGCGTCAGTTCGGAGGCGTCTGTGCGCACCAGGGTGATTTTGCGGCCCGCGTCAGCAAGAGCCTCGGAGTGCCGGCCGCCTACGTCACCGGCGAATCTCGTTACGGAGGCCATCATGCATGGGTCATGTGGGTGGAATTGCAGAGTGTCAGCGCCACGGGAATACAGTTTTCGCTCGAATCGTTTGGCCGATACCGGGGCGATAAGTACTACGTCGGGAACCTCCGTGAACCACATTCCGCTCGACGAATCACCGATCGCCAACTCGAACTGTCCCTCCATACCGTCGGACTGAACCCGCGAGCTCAGCGCCAGGCCCGGATGATCATGGAGGTCTTTCCCCTGATCCAAGAGGACCGGTCCTTGGACGTCGTCCACCAGTTCCTTTTTCTGCGCGATACGCTCGACCTCTGCGCGGGCAACCAGCAGGCGTGGTCCGCCCTGGCCAAAATGTCGTCCGATCCGGAAGTGCGCACAAAACATCGCAAGGACATGGCAAAGATCACAGATCTTCTGTTCCTGACGTTTGCTCGCTTTCCCGACTTTACGTGGACGGTCTTCGACGACCTGATTCAATACGAAGAGGAACTCGACGAGCGAATCAAGCTGTATGGTCGGCTGGTCGGTTTGTACGAACTGCAAGGCAGGCCGGATCTGGCGTGCGAAGCGCGGTTACGATTGGCCGACATGCTTGTCGAAAACAACCAGGCCACTGACGCAATTACAGGCCTGGCCTTTTCGATCAAGAAATTCCCCGGCGAGGGTCGCTACGTACCACGCATGCTCGACAAACTTGAAACCATCTGCGGTAAGGTGGATGGAGCCCAAAAACTGTTGATCCCCTTCTACTCGTCCTTTCTCCCGATGATTCCCACGGCGCGCGGGAGCCGACCGAGCAAGTACTGCATCACGATGCATGAACGAGGAATCAAACTCTTCGAGTCGGCGGGCCAGGTCCAACTTGCCCAGATCTTCTCGGTCCAACTGGCGCGAATCAAGGAAGGCAATCCGTAGCTGAGTTCCGCATCGGGGTGATCACGACCGTGCTCTTTTCTGAAAGGGGCTCAACCTTGAGCGAGCCCCGGTGTCGATCGGTTCGATTCGAGCCGATTCCACAAGTCACGACGTGTGACACGGCCTTTACGCCCCCACATTGCAGCCCAAGGCGCCGGCTCCCGGTTTCACTCAGCCAGGCAGAAAGTTGCGGAGGAATATTCCGCTAAAGTGCAAAGACGCCTGGCGCCGTTCCAGTTCATCCTCGTACGCCCGATCCTCCACCTCGATGCAGACCGGGCCGCGGTAACCGGTATCACTGAGCACCGAGCAAAACTGGCCCCAGTTGATATCGCCCAGGCCAGGCACTTTCGGCGTGTGGTAAGCGGTCGGAAAGGCCAGGATGCCGACATCGTCGATCAGATGGCGGTCAACGCGCACGTCCTTGGCGTGCACGTGAAACAGGCGGTCGGCAAAATCGCGCAGCGGCGACAGGTAGTCCATCTGTTGCCAGACCATATGTGACGGGTCGTAGTTGAGCCCGAAATTCGGGCTCGGAATGTCGTCGAACATGCGCCGCCAGATGGCAGGTGATGTTGCCAGGTTTTTCCCACCCGGCCACTCATCAGCGGAAAACAACATCGGACAGTTTTCGATTCCAATTCGAACGCCCTGATCTTCAGCATACGTGACCAGCGGTCGCCATGTATCGAGAAAGCGCGGCCAATTCTCGTCGACCGATCGAGTCCAATCGCGGCCGATAAACGTATTCATCTGGTTGATGCCGAGCAAGCGAGATGCCTTGATCACACTCTTGATATGCTCAACGTAGACGGCCGCCTCCTGCGGATCGGGGGCGAGTGGATTTGGATAGTAACCGAGTCCGCTGATCTCCACTCCGGTCGTTTCGACTAACTGTTGGACCTGCTCAACATCCGCAGGGCCGAAATCGGTAACGTCAATATGAGTGACACCCGCGTACCGGCGTTCGGCCTTGCTCTTCGGCCAACACATGACCTCGACGCACGAGAAATGCTCGTCGGCCGCGAATTGCATCACTTCGGCCAGCGACTGATCGGCAAGAATAGCGCTTACGAACCCAAGTTTCATTCTTCCTATCCTTCCACGTTGATCCAACGACGTTCCAGGTGACTGCGTAGTATGGCCTCGCACAAGACGACTTCTCGATGGCCGTCCTCAAACGTAGGAAAGCGGCGAGGCGCCGAGAAATCTCCCTGTTCAATATACTGGTAGAACTCCAAGAAACACTGTTTGAACGTATCGGGAAACCCCTCGTTATGACCGCCGGGGTAGTGACTGAACTGTGCAGCCCGAGGGCTGAGAAGCGAAGGATCTTTCACCAACCACTGGTTCGGGTCATCTCGATGCCCGATCCACAACTGATTGGGGGTTTCACTATCCCACGCCATCGCTTCGTTAGATGACGCGATTTCGAATCTCAGGCAGTTCTTGCGACCGGCCGTCACTTGGGATACGTGCAGATTCCCTCGTGCTCCACCTCGAAACCGCATCAAGACGCTACCACTGTCCTCCGTGTCGATCCCTACCGTTACGACTTCGGGAGTACCGCCGCCCGGCTTGCCGCTGAATGTCTCGACTTCGCCCAGCGGACGCTGTCGAGTCGGGAACACGGTGAAGAGGTCAGCACATACGGACTCCACCTCCGCACCTGTGATGGCGTGGATCAGGTCGAGCCAATGAGTGCCGATATCGGCAACCGCCCGCAGCGGACCACCCTCCTCGGCCAGCAGACGCCAGTTGAAATCAGTGTCGTGGAACAACCAGTCCTGCACATAGCTGCCGCTGACGTGGAACAAGTGGCCGGATCGGCCGTCCCTCATGCGTTCCGCGGCCTCCACGCAGACAGGATAATAGCGAATATTGTAGTTGACCGCGGCGACAACACCCGACTTTCCGGCTAACCGCACCAGCTCGGCCGACTCCCGTGAATTCATGGCCAACGGCTTTTCGCACATCACATGTTTGCCGGCCGATAAGGCGCGTACGGCAAAATCAAAATGGAACCGATTGGGTACAGCAATATGGACGGCCTGGACGCGATCGTCGTCCAGCAGCTGATCGATTCCCGTGTAGGGAGTTTCGATCCGCAACTGTCGAGCTGCTCTCTGAGTGCGTTCCGGATCGACATCCAGAATTCCAATGACGGCAATCCCGGCGCGGCGCAAAGCCTCGACATGCACCGGCCCGATGAACCCGGACCCAATGACCGCTGCTTGCATGGTTGACATGAACCTCTCAACGCAACTCAAACTGCCCGAACGCGACGTGATTTGATACGTGGCGATCACGCCAGTCTAGCCGATGTCTCGTGCATTGGCCATGACCGGCTATGGTAAGACGAACGATCTCGACACCATTCACTCGAAAACTGAAATCCGCCCCAAGAGCCAAGGCACGCGATCGTTGGACGATTCGTCCGTAACTGCCCACAGAATCCGGAAGTAGCTCTTCTTGCTGACAACGCCAAAACCGCCAGATCTTCGCGTTTGTGCGTAACCGACGCTGCAAGGAAACACGATGAATTCGAACCAAGACAAAACCGCGGGTGGTGACATCCCCGAGGACGTCGTCAGCGCGTGGGCATCAGCAAGGCCTGAAAGGCCGTCCGGGGCGTGCCTGCCGCATGGCATCATTGTACGTCTCCTTCGTTGTATCCGTTCTCGGCCTTCGGCCGTGAACGGATACGGTACAGGCGGCTCACCTGGACAAGCCGATTGGCACCGA